>JAEWLZ010000074.1 GCA_023457295.1 Cyanobacteria bacterium OH_PDB_112 | reverse complement strand
ATTTTGGGGGTCAATCGCATTTTCTTGAATGAAATTGTGGATGTCGTCGTCGACAATTATGGCGATGTTTACCCTGAACTTGTCGAAAATCGCGTAAAAATTGTTGATGTTATCAAAAAAGAAGAAGAACGTTTCTCTCAAACTCTTGAAAAAGGTCAGGCGATTTTGGATGACTTGATTTCAAAAGGTGCTGAGATTTCAGGTGAAGATGCATTCAAACTGTACGATACTTATGGATTTCCTCTTGAGCTTACTATCGAAATAGCTGAAGAAAAAGGCGTAAAAGTCGACAAAGCAGGTTTTGAAGAAGCTATGGCAGAGCAAAAACGACGAGCTAAAGAGGCACGCAAAAGTGTCAACTTGACCGATGATTTGGTCTATGCCCAGCTTGTCGATAAGTATGGTGCGACAGAGTTTTTGGGCTATGATACTATTACATCCGAGACTAAAGTTTTAGAAGTCATAGGCGAAGGTGAAAACCTTGAAATTGTATTGGATAAAACACCTTTTTATGCCGAATCAGGCGGACAAGTAGCTGATGAAGGTGTTTTCGTCCTGAAGGATGGCTCGGAAGCCGAAGTTTTTGATGTTCAAAAATTTAACGGGGTTTTTGTTCATAAGGTAAAACTTTTGTCAGGTTCTATCATAGAAGGGGATACACTTTTAGCGAAAGTTGACGCTAAAAGACGTAAAAATATTGCTTCCCATCACTCACTTGCGCATTTGTTGCAAGCCGCATTGATAAAAGTTTTGGGAAATGACGTAAAGCAGGCAGGTTCTTTAGTTGAGCCATCAAGAACGCGTTTTGACTTTAGCTTTGATAGGGCGATGACTAAAGATGAACTTAAAAAAGTTGAAAAAATCATTAATAATTGGATTTTTGAAGGAATAAATTGTTCGACACAAGTTTTAGATATAGAAGAGGCTAAAAAACAAGGAGCGATAGCTCTTTTTGGCGAAAAATATGAAGATAAAGTCCGTGTGGTTTCTATCGGTGATATATCAAAAGAGCTTTGCGGCGGTATTCATGCAGAAAGTACCAATCAGCTTCAGCTTGTAAAAGTTGTTTCAGAAGGTGCTATTGCATCCGGGACACGTCGTATAGAAGCTTTTTGTACTGAAACAGCACTTTTATATTTGAATAAAAAGGCTGATGAAATTGATAGACTTTCTGAAACATTCAAAGCACCTGTGGCAGAGGTTTTTGGGCGTGTTGAAAAATTGATTTCTGATAATAAAGAAATAGCAAAAAAATTAAAAGACTTAGAAGCAAAAATTGCTCTTTCAAGTGTTGATAATTTGATTGATGAAGCTAAAGATTTTGATGGTGGAAAATTTTTGATTGCAAAACTTGAAGGTGTTGCTCCTGACGGATTGAAGCAGGCTATTGAAAAAATTTCTGATAAATTTGGAAGTTCTTTGGTCGTTTTAGCTTCTGTTTTTGATGAAAAAATTATGATTATGGCAAAAATTTCTGAAAATTTTGTTGCAAAAGGTTACAATGCAGGTAAAATCGTTAATGAAATAGCATCAGAATGTGACGGGAAAGGCGGCGGTAGACCTGACTTTGCTCAAGCAGGTGCTAAAGATACCACTAAAATAGATGATGCTCTTTGCAAATTTAGCGAAAAAATTTTAAAATAAAAAAATGAGATTAGTCTAGAGGTAATAGGGATTTAATGTCTAAACTTTTAGAACAAAAAGTTTTCTTAACTGTTATACAAAAAAATATTGATGCGGTATGCGGCCTTGATGCAGCTTTTTCGCTTATTTGTATAGAGCCAAGAGCGGAAGAAAACAGCAAATATAGTACAAAAGAAGCATTGGGAGTTATTTCTGCCTCAATAGCAAAATCTATTGTAAAAGAAAATGATTATTATTCTTTTTTTGATAATAAATTTTATATTTTTACATCTTTGCAAATTAAAGCTGTAATTAGGGATTTTATTAATTCTATTGCTGCAAAAGTGGGTATTATATACGGTCTTCAAATTTATATTAATGCAGGGGTTGCACAGTATCCTTATGATGCTATGAATATTAGGGATATTTTTTCTGTTGTGATAAGCAACATGGATAAAATAATTTTAAAAAAATATGATATTGAAACAGGTTTAGTTTCAGAGAAAGACCCTAATTATATTTTGGGCGTTGAGCTTACAAAATATATGACAGTCATAAAAAATTACAGTGAAATTTTATATAATCATTCTTTTTTTGTTGCCAAAATATGTTTTGAACTTGCCAAAAAATTTAAATTTGCAAATCAGGCAATTAAAAAGCTTACAATAGCTTCAATTTTGCATGATATAGGCTATACAATGATTCCAAAAGAAATTTTTGGGGGAGATAAGCAATTAAAAATAAAAAATTCTAAAACAATAAAACTTCATCCTCTTTTTGCGACAAGAAGGATTCTTTTTGAAAAATATATTTTTCGAGATGTTTTTGATTTAATCGAGCAGCATCATGAGTTTTTAGATGGTGGAGGATATCCTTTTGGTTTGTCTAGAGTTGACTTGAGTTTTGATTCTCAAATAATTTCTTTGGCAGATACATACGCTATTTTTTATGATCAAGGTTTTTCAAAGGCAGCTATTATAGAATTTTTATATGCCCGTTCCGGTATTCGTTGGGAGGCAGAGCTTGTAGAGGCTTTTGCAGAACTTTTAAATAACGAAAAAAATTATGAATCTATACATAATATAAATTATGGCTCATTAAAGGATATTTTTGATTTTTAAAAGGTTTTAAAGTTATGGCTTGTAAAAAAAAATTTAGTGTGCATAATTGTAGTATAAGTAATTATCGCGGAGTGGAGCAGCCTGGTAGCTCGTCGGGCTCATAACCCGAAGGTCGTTGGTTCAAATCCAGCCTCCGCAACCAAGTAATATCAACGGTTTTCAGGTTTTATGAAAACCGTTTTTTTATTGGATATACAAGATAAAATACAAGAATACCAAAATACAGGGTATCATCAGAGGGGATTTTGTATAGCATTTTTTATAAAATTCATTATAATTAATTTATACAGTAGTATGAAGTTATTTTCTAAGCTATAAGACTGGATAAAAGAAATAATGAATAATAGAACGCATTATAAAAAATTAATAAAAAATTTATTTGAACAAGTTTTAAATGAATGTATATACAAACAAGAATTAGATTTTAAGTATTATATAGACAAAAATTTTTATATATATTTTAATGATTTATTTTTCAAGCCGTTGGAGTTTTTGAGGTTCAAGCCTAAAGGTTGTTTATTGGGGGGAACTGGGGATAGTTTCCATGAAGATTATTTTAAAAATTTGCAACCATTCAAAGATATTTTAGATTTCTTAAAAGAAAAAACCTCAATATCTGAGAATAAAATAACGGAAACCTTGATTAATTTTGTCAAATTTACAGCTTATTACCCTGCTAATATGTTAAATCAATTTCAGGCTTGGGATAAGGAAGACAAAACTATATTAGATAATATATTAAGAGATTTTTTAAAAAATCCTGATGATATAAATAATCCGGAAAAAAGGGAAGGGGCTAAGAAATACTATATTAGGTTACTTTGTATTACTATCGCTCAAAGATTTGACGAAATATTATATGGAAATATTTTTACTAATAAAGTTATTTCAAAATTAAAATACACTGTTTCTAATATAATCACTCAAGATGATATTGACATCCCAGGAAAATACATTATAAGGGCTATAAATCCAGTAGATACAGAACAAAATGCAATTGATTTTAATAAAACACCTAAAAGACTTTTGCCAACAACTCCTAATAAAGAAATAACCATAATAGAGATACCACTAGAATTAAAATGGAATTATTCTAAGGATACATCAAAAGACAATGAATTTAAGGAAACTATTAATCAGGCTGTATTCACAAAATTATTATATTCTTTTAAACATAGAGAATTAATATTAAATTCAATCAATTTATTAAATGCAGGAAAATTAAAAATAATAAGTGATACATATTATATATTGTCCTTTAGAACACTGTTTCTTACAGAACAAACATTTCAAGAAGATTTTACCCTAACAAGGAATATTGGACTATCTTTTAATAAAAAAATTATGTTGTCAAAAAAAGATAAAAATAAATTAATTGATTTGTATAAAATGCTTGAACCAATATCAGAATTTAATGTTAAAAATAAAAAATTACAATTTTTAGTTATAGCAATAGATTTTTATAAAGATGCATTAAGGAAAGAAAATCCAAACCAACAAATAGCTTATTCTATTCAAGCTTTAGAAGCTTTATACAATACCTCTAAAGAACAAATTACTAGAACAATAAGACAGAGGACAAGTTTAATGATGGGGATATTAAAAGAAATAAAACCCGTAAAATATAAAGATAAAAACTTAAATCCTTCTCTAGTGGATAAAACAATAAGAGATGCTTATAATATACGTTCTAAATACGTTCATGGACAAAACACAAAACAAGAAATATCAACAGATTTAATTTGTTCTCTATTTGAATATACTAGATTATCAATATTATTATTCCTATATTTATTAAGTTCCAAAAAAGAAAGACTCGATAAAGACAAAATAAATACACTTCTTGATGACTGTTTGTTGAATAAACAAGAACATAGCAAACTAGTAAAAAGATTGAAATTATTGAAATTGTCTATATAATTTTTATGACGACATAATTCTATTTTTAATTCAGTTCATATTTTTCCAAAACAGGGTACAGGCTAATAAATTTAGCGTTACCGAAATCAAATTTTTCAGCCTCAACCTTCACATTTTTATTCAGGCACTTAAGCCCTTTCGCCCCTCTTATAATGGCTTTAAGAGCCAAGGCAACTCCACTAAAAACAAGACCGATGCCATAAATAATCATAGGAACACCGACCACTATACCAACAACAGAAGTACAAAGAGCGATACCAAAAATCAATAAAAGCGAGCCCGTTATAGAAACACCCCCGCTGAATATTACCCCCAAGAGCCTTATTAAAACATTTTCAATCAAACTTTTTTCCATTTTTTTATACCTACCGATTTACCAAAACAATATCGAACATCATAAACTATTTTTTTAGAGAAAACTACTCCAAAGGCAGAAATAGCAAGACATTTAAAAATTACCACTAAATAGATACATAAAAAGATTAACGAAGGTATCTTGCAAATGCCTTTTAAGGAGGGTTCGATATTAAAGAGGTATAAAACTACCACACAAGGATTTAAAGGCAGTAACAGCCATCAATTTCCAAGTCAAAAGACTAAATAAAATAAGTTATCCACCCGCTTTTTTTAAAATTAAGGGAGGATTTACTAAAAAAGAGTATAACCCAGCCGTATTTTTTAAAGCCTCACAACCTTTACTACAAAAGGCTAAGGGGTAAATGAAAATACAGTTTTCCAAGTCATATCCACCCAAAGAGACCCATCCCCAAAAAAGTTGCGCTGTGAATAATTCTTCATAAAAGTTTTTAGCCCTTTTTATTTTTAAGAGAGGTAAGGAATAAAGATTTAGAAACACTCAAACTTTTATAAAGGTTTATATGTTCAGGAAGTTATAAAAACACCTCCATACTTTTTATAAAATTATAGAAATAACAGAGAGATAATAATAAACATTTTTATACCTTTATACCTTCAAAAAATATAAGAATATAGTAAGTACCAGAATAAAAATAAATTACTTCTTCATACCTTTAAGAAAGAATTAGAGAATATAGTAAGTAGATTAATAATACTGACAGCCCTATACAACACCTGCAATACAGGCGTTTTTACAGAGGGGCTAGAACCAGTTATACCAATAACCCGTAAAAACTTACAGTGATTAGGGATTAAATACAGGGCTTTTTTAAAAAAGGTAAAACAATCTCAAATAAGCCCGTCCTCCAAGACTTTCAGCCTGTTTTTATACACCTGAACAAACTCTTTATAGAGGGGGTATTTATTAATAATTTCGTTATTCAAAGTCCTCACACCGACCTTATTTTTAAGACGGCGGGAGATAGATTTGGGCTTAATTTTTTCACTAAAATACATCCTCAGGACTTCCTGCACAAGGGCGGGATTTCGGGATAGAGTTTCCCTTCGGTTTTTTGGAGCTAATACCCACTCCAGTATTTTTATTTCGTTTCCATTTAGTTTTTTTATTTTTTCTGTCAGGATGCAAGTCATCATGTTCCTCCTCCGTTAAGGCTTTCAGGTTTTCTTTAGAATTATATTCAGGTTCTTCATCATCATGATGTACTTCACGTCCAAAAATATCTTCACTAATGCAACAAATCAGCCTATGACAAGCCAAGTAATTATTTTTTTTACTGTTTTTAGCTTCTTCAGAAGCATATAACCCGTTATCAAGAAATTTTTTAAACAGGGTCTCAGGACAGGTTTTTTTTAGAGCGTTTCGAGTTGTTATACGATAACCGTCCGCATGAGGTTTATACCGCATAATGACATCATCGTATCTTTTTTTAGTATTATCGACAGATAAGACACAGGAGTCGCCGACTTCAAACAAACCTAAAAAATAATTACCCAAAAAATCGGCATTCAGCAGTTCGGTTTTTTGATGATATTTTTTTCCATACCCTTCAATTTTTTTTAACAGCCTTTCGACCAAGAATTTTTTATACTCGACCTCAAAATCAAGTATAGACTCATCAACCATAAAAACCTTCCCAACTATTAACCCAAGATTACATCTATATTATAGCCCGTTTTTCTTAGTTAAAAAATTAACGAAGGTATCTTACGAAGGCATTTTAAGAAGCTTTTAAGGTTGGGGAGGTAGTTTTATATACACAGGGAAATAAAGCCAGTGAAACATCCTTTGTATGAACTTTAGCTTCTTTCTAATTCTTTTCTTTTCTCTAGATATTCTGGCAAATCTTTCCAAAAAATATCAATTTTTTCTTTAAGTTGTTTTGTACTTCGTTTATAATCCTCAATATCTTTCGAGTAGCTTCTACCATGCATTATAGCGTTTCGCATTTCCTCAATGGAATTCAAGTCTTCTTTTATACTTGCTAGAAAATCTACATATTTTTCTGACTTTATCCCTAGAAATATCTTTTGTCTAAATTCATCAAAATTCAAGGAGTCTTTTATGTATGTTATTAGGTGCTTATTAGAAATACTTCCTTTTACTTGATTATTACAAATTTTCAGATAATCACTAAAACAGAGCATAAAAAATTCATTTTCAAAAGTTTCGATGTAATATTCCCTCTTTTTTTGATTATCTTTGGAGATATTCAATTCATAATCTTTCAAAAAATCATAAGGATCTTCGTATTCGTCTACAAAAATATGAGTAAGGACTTTTCTTAAATCCATTTCCAAGTCATAAATTTCCGAATAATATTTTTGGTATTGTTCCTTTATATTTTTATCATGAAACTTAAAAACAGCTTTAAAAGCGATTTCGGCTTTTAAAATATCTGTAAAGGTCTCTAAAGTTTCTTCAAAAACATCTTGAGAAATAATGACCTCTGTTGAAATATTGTTTAAAAAACCAAAATTAATCTTTAAATTGCTTATGTATTCTTTATTTTGAAGTTGGTAAGTTGTAACTTCTTGAATGAAACCATATTCTTCTGCCAAATAATCTTCGATAAAAAGCTCTATATCTTCTTGTAGAATGTCTTTTTTAGTAAAGTATCCTTCACCACCAGCTGCATCATTCAAATCATCAATATAGCCTGTTTCTCTATAATTCTCATATATGCGGTCTTTTAATTCTTCATAGTAGTCTGTCCCATCTATTAAAGGTAAAAAAACGTTTGAAAATGCTTTATTGATAATATCTGAAATTTCTTCAACCGTATGTAATATTTGAAAGTCAATTATTATCGTTTGACTTTCTTGTGCTGCGTCAAGCATTGCATAAAGTTCATATTCATCTGGTTCTGACATAAAGACCTCTATTAAGTTTCTTCTCCGAGGATTATTCTTTCTACTCGTGCTTTTGCTTCTTCAAGCTCGGCTGTGGCTTCGTGTTGAAGTTGCTTGGCTTGTTGCATACGATTTTTAACTTCATTCAAAATATTGTCCCTTATTTCTTTTTCAGGATAAGGGATTTTTATTGTTTTTATTTGTTCAAAGTTAATGTTAGGTTGCGCCGCCATTGTTAAAAACATTTCAGCTTGCATTTTGCAAATTTTAGCATTTAAAATTAAAGCCAAATATTCTGTATCATTTGCATTTTTGGGTATTATTTTAGCAATAGCTTGATTTATATTAGCTTCTCCCATAGAATTTGGATAAATTGTTGCTATCCCTATGGTTCCCGCCATTGAGTAAAGTAATTCATTACCTTTTAGTTGTGACCTTTTCATTCTATTGTGTACTTCTTCAGGAATATAAGTTATATCTTCTTTCAGTCCTTCAGGGCTAATATTTTGAACCTTTAAAAAAGGAATACCTTCTTCAGTATATGAGTCACCTCTCCATAAAGGAGTTTCCCCTTTTGTAATAATTTCAATTAAATCATTGAAAGGTACAAAATTATCTTTTTGTAAAAATTCTTTTAATTTTTTAAATTTTTCTTGATTGTAATAAGCATCGTGTCTATTATTTTTCAGTTCGTTAGAAGCTACTTTGTAGCACATTTTGTTTTGCATTTCGGGGAGTTGGATACCGAGTTGTTCAAGGACAAAATCGTCGATAGAGTTCAAAAAATTTTCGGCTTCTTGCTCTTTTTGTTTTTTGTTATCATATGCAGTTTGCATTAGTTCAACTATTTTGTTTTGAATTTCTAACGGAGGGAGAACTACATTAATATTTCGGATTTCATCTAGGTTTAAATTAGCTCTAGCTACAGGTCTTTTGTTTTTATTTAATTCCTGTTGCCCTAAATTAGACAACATATATAATTTTAAAAATTCAGGGATTATTAGTTCTGTATTCAATCGTACTAGAGCTAAAGCCTGATTTATATTTGCACTAATTTCATCTTTAAAAACACTAACTTGCCCTATAGTTGCCCCAACGATAGCAATTAGTACATCATCTTTTTGTAATTGCGAACCTCTTAATGTTTTATTATGAATATCTGGTTTTATATATATAACATCATCATAGTTGACTATATTTAATTCATTTATATCTCCGCTTCTTATAAAAGGAATGCCGAATTCTTTTGTAGTATAGGCATCACCTCCTGATTTTGGTGTAGCACCACTTGTAACTTTTATAGCTAAAGCTTTAATCTTACATTTAGGATACTTGCTAAGATTCAATAATTGTTCAAAATGCAAAAAAGTAGGTTGATAATAATGAGGGTCAATTCTTTTCTCTATTTCATCCTTATGTACCTTAAAACACTGCATAACTATTCTCCTTCTATATTTTTAGGTTGTTTTGCAGGAGGTAGGTAGTTTTTGTCAGATACCACTTTTTTGCCTGTTTTATTTTCCAGCTCTAACCTTGCTTTTTTCGCTATATTCCCACCTTTTTTAGCGGAAGATGTATTTTCTTTCAAGCCCGTTGCTTCTTCATGTTCGGCTATTTGTCTTGTTGATAATTCCGCCAAAGCAGTAAAAATAAGCTCTGCTTCTGTCATGTGGTCTCTAAGGTTTTGGGATTTTAAATTTTTTAATTTTTTATGTTCTTTGATTGATACGCCAGACCATTCTTGATGAATAAGGTTTGTCAAAATAGCGTATTCTTGCCCTTCTTTTATATCATGTTCTTTCCAATAATCAGTTAGCTTGTTACGGGTTTCTTGCCCCATCATTCGCTGTTGTATCCACTTTTCGCTTCTGCCTTGTTTTTTCCAAGTTTCACGTCCTCTATCTATGGATTTTGAAGGGTCGTTAAGCTCCTGTATTCTTTCGTATCCAACTTTTGCAAGCCATTGTTTAATAGGTTCAGCTTTTTTGCTTGGAACTGATTGAATAATTCTAAAGATAGTTTCAACATCTGCGCAGTCAGTTTCATATTTCTTACCGTCAGAAGCAAGTAATTTCAGTTGTACGATTTTTTCGTACAACTGGCTAAAACCTTCTTCCTCCTTGAGCTTTGTTTTTAAATCGCTCCAATATCTTCTAGGGTTTTTACTTTCTGTTAAAACTTCAATAATATCAATGATGGAAAAATAATGAATTTCATTTTTATCATCATAATTATGGCGAATGTTTTTATCTTCAAATTTAATTATTTCATTATCCATTTATACGCCCTCATAAGCGTTGCTGTTGGCTTTGAATTTTTGATACTCATAATAGATTGTATCAAGGTCATTTTGACTGTCGTCTCTACCTGTTGCATCGTAGCCGATACGCTCCGCCATTGCCATAAAGATAGGATAGTTGCCGAGGTTTTCATCCTCTCCTTTACGTCTTACAAAGACTAAAGAGGATTTTACTCCAGCACCGTAATGACTAAAAGCAAATTGAGGTAAGCTCACAACCGCTAAAATTTGACACCGCTCCATAATAAAATCTCTCACGTATTGCAAGGAACTGTTTGTCAAAATTCCATCAGGTAAAACAATACCCATTCTGCCTGTTTCAGGCTTCAAAAAGTCGATGCATCTTTCGATAAAAAGTATTTCGGTTTTTTGGTTGTTTTTGTTTTTACCGAGTTCATAACTTCCCAAAATATTTGTTTCAGTTGATTTTATGGTTGCACCAAAAGGCGGGTTAGTGATGATTATATCGAAGTGGTCTTTCTTAAACCCTTTGTGCTGTTTTTCAATATCTTCAAAATTATCAAGAGAACTTCTTGAAATTACGTTTGTATGACCATCATCGTGAATAATCATATTCATTTTGCAAACCCTTGCGATTTGGTCGTTTATTTCTATCCCGTAGAGGTTATCTTTGGCAAAATCATGCCAATGTCTATATCTGGCTTCAGGTTCGTCAATTTCTTTTTCAGCTTCTTTTCTTATGCTATCAAGAGCATTTAGCAAAAAGCCACCGCTACCGCAAGCAGGGTCGAGAACGTAGTTATCATTTTTTAAGTCCATCATTTTTACAACAAATTGAACCACATTTCGTGGCGTGAAAAACTGTCCCATTTTCCCCTTGAAAAAGTCTTGCATAAATCTTTCAAAGGCTACACCTTTTGTATCCAAATCAGTTTTGGTGAAGCAAATACCTTGAATGTGTTCGACAACTCTATAAATAACTTCTGCTTCTAAATTTAAATTTCCTTTAAAAACTTCTGCATCTTGCAACTTTGCTTTTTGGTAAATTGCGTCTATACGTTTATAAACATCCGCTGGAGTTTCATTAGTTCCTATTTGAAATTGATAAACAGTACCTTTTTTGTAGCTGTCTTTTTCATCTTTTAGCTTACAGAACAAAAGCTTTGAAACCTCATCAAAAGCAGTAGTAGGAGCAAGTTTCCCCCCTTGCCAAACTGTATCATGACAAGTTTCAAGACGTTGAATTAATTCTTCCCTTGAAATTATTTTTAAGTCATTTTCGCCCTTGATATATTTGTATTTTGGAACTTTATCATAGTTTTTAGGAATATCAGCGATGATATTTTGCACCCGTTCCATTGATTTATAATTGGCAATGTCAAAGGCTGTTCTTGTGTTTCCCGCCACTACAATAGCAAGTTTTGCCTTCAGACTGTTGGCATTTCCGAAAGCTTGCTCTATTGCTTGTTTGAATTCGGCATCGGTTATGCCGTCTTTTTTGCATTCGACTACAAGGTAAGGTTTTTTATGTTCCTCATCTTCGTAAATAACAATATCTGCCAAATCGCTTGGTGTACGTCTTGGAACAATTACTTCAAGAGCGATTCTATCGGTGGGATATTGATAGTCAAGAACCAGTTCTACAAAATAAGCTGCTCTTACTTTTTCTTCAGGGTCGGATAATTTATAAGTTTTTTCATCTCTGATAAGATAAGTGATTTTTGTATTATCTTCGCTCACAGAAAGGATTTTATTATTTACCCCTCTTTGAATATTTTCTTCAAACGTTGATTTTTGTTGTTCCAGTATTTCACTTGTCATTCTTCACCTTCTTATTTTGTCAAAATCAAATCTTCTCTTTCTTTGATTTTATCGAACTCTTCTTCTCTGATTTCTTGAGTCCTAATATCGTTAGTTATCCTAGTTATAAAAGTTTTGAAATCTTTATTTAATGTTGCAATTTTGTTAATAGTATCCCAATCAAGGATTTCTTTTTCTTTAGCTGGATACAAAACCATACTTGCATCAGGGTCGCTCGTATCAAGCAAAATAACTCCAATACCATAAGCGGATGAAAGTCTTTTTAATTCATCTTTAAACTCTTCATCTGGTTCAATTGCCGCAGTTACAATATAAGCCTCATTTGCCCAAGATGAATTTGAAACAGTTTGGAAAAAATATTCCCTTAAATTTGAAAAATTTAACTTTTGTTTTAATTCAAAAGAGAATAATTTTATAGGTAAGCACCCCATTGTTGAACTCAAAGAGGAAGTTTCCTTTTCCCAGTATTCAAAAGGGAAATAACAGCCTACCATATCAGGATGCATCCAAACAGCAAAAGGGTCTTTTTTAGATGTAAGATGGTTTATTGTTTTTGCATATACATTCAAATAATATCTTGCAAAATATGCCATTATAGGATGAAGGTCTTTTTCTTTGAAACCAGTATCAATAGTTTCTTCTTTTAATTGTTCCTTTTTTATTTCTTCGATATTAATAGTATTTGAATATTCTTTCAAAACAAAGCGTGCAGGTCTTGAGCCTATTTTATCAAAATATTTAGAGGACTTTTGAGAGCCGTATAATTGTGCCGACAGACTGTCCCAAGGCGTTTTGCCCTGCGAATTTAATTCCTTATCGTAGCCTTTTTCAACAGCTATTTTCCAAATTTGTTTTGAAGATAAAGCCCTTTTTTCTTCCGATAATACTTTTAAAGCTAAATTTAAGAAAATATTCTTTTCCATATTCCCACCTATTTTTTAAGACAAGCCAATTCTAGCATAAAATCATCCTATTGATAATTTTGTAAATAGACTTTATAAAAGTAGAAATATCAAGAAATTTAAAAATCAGGCACAAATTTATCCGTCATAAGCAAACTTTCCCAACCATTAAAACCAAGATTATATCTACATTATAGCTCTTTTTTAAAAAAGGGTAGGCTACAAATCGATTTTAAGGCACGTTTTAGGGGGAGGAAGTGTGTTTATATCCCACAAAAATTAAACCCGAAAAAGGGAGGTTATTAAGTACGGAGATTGAATATTCGTATTAGGGTTATTTTTTGAATTAAAGTAGTAATTTTCTTCGGCAGGTTAATAGCATCGAGAGTTTACTTAAAAGTAGAAAAAAATTCGGCGACCGAAATATTGAACCCTTTGCAAATAGCTTCGACCGTCGACATCTTGATGTCCCTTTGAGCATTTTCGGCATAGGCGACACAGCTTTTTGATAAATCAGAATGCCAAGCAAGCTTTTCTGCGGTTAAAGAATGTTCTGTTCTCAACTCTTTTATTCGTTGAGCAATTTTTTGATTAATGGTCATAGTTGGTACCTCTTTATTAATACCTTTACTTTAATGCCAAAGTATACTAAACTAATTCGCAATGTTAATATTAATATCGTGGAGGGTGAAAAATGAGCGAAATTAAAAAAATTAAGTTGGAGCGAAAATTCAACGGCACAGAGGGGTTGTACGAATATCTGCTTAATAATGTCGGAGCTATTGCCGAGTTGGCAGGGGTCGAAATTGAAACACCTTTGAAGGAAACCCCTTATTGTCTTACAGGTAAAGAAAAAATCACAGAGAGAAATATTTTATTTTTCGCCTCAAAAAGTGAATACCTTGAAAGTTTGGGCGAGTTAATTTTACTGGCAGGGGCTTTTGATGCCGATATAATTATATTTTTCTTACCTAAAATAAATAACGCACATTCAGAGTCTTTGAGCTGGCTTCAAAAGATTTGCAACAACGATACGCAGTTTATTTTCGGGGAAGCGGATTTTTAATTTTATAAGTTGAAAATATTTGTTATAATAAAATTTGTAAAATAATTTATTATAGAAAGAATTTAAAATGTCTTGGTATGAAGCAGAATGTCCCGTATGTAGTGAAAAAGCACAGAAATATAATTTCGAGAAGACCTATGGGATAAAGTGTCCTATTTGTGGTGAATTTAGGATAGGGAGCTCTTTTGAAATCCCAACTTTTACAGAAAAAGAAAAAGTAAAACTAAAATATTTTTATTATACTTTACCTAAAGATGATGAAAGAAGATTAGAGCCAATAACTAATCAAAATAAAGAAGAATTTTTGTCTAGGATTATAGCTCCCAATTCTATCTTGGATAAGATGGACTATATTATGAATTATGTTGCAGCAAGGACAGAATTTTTTGGAGATGGAATCGGAGTAAATTGTAATAATGGTTATAGAAGATTTTTTTGCAGGGACAAAGATGAATTTTGGTCAATACTTGTACATTTAAAATCAATTGGCTATATTGATTGGGGTATTCAAAATACTGACGAGAATAGCGATGTGACATCTGATTCTGTGTATATTATAGATTTAACAGGGCAAGGATTGGAGTATGCTGAAAAATTAAGTAGTAATATTGATTCAAAACAATGTTTTGTAGCTATGTGGTTTGACGATTCCACTAAAAATTTGTATCAAAAAATCAAAAAAGCTGTTACTGGAAACCCTAAGTTACCCAATCATGATGAGGGTTATGGTGCAAATTATAATATTATGAAGATTGATGATAAGCATCATGCAAACTATATCCCATCTGAAATTATTTCAGAAATTAAAAGAAGTCGCTTTATAATTGCAGATTTGACAGGGTATAGAGGAGGTGTTTATTATGAAGCTGGATATGCAGAAGGGCTGGGGATTCCTGTTATTTTAACTTGCCATAAGGGTTGGTTTAAAGATATAAAAGATAAAAAGGGCAAAATAGAGCAAGACGGTGTACATTTTGATTTACAGCAAAAAAATATTCTGTTTTGGACTGATGATGAACTAGATAAATTTCAAAGAAATCTTGTTGCAAGAATTGGTGAAGTTGTCGGCTTTAATTCTTGATAAAGCTATTTATAGAAATTCTCTTGTAAATTTTTGTAACCTCACTAGCAACTTTTTTCGTGTTGAGGTTTAAAATAGTTGTAAAGTCAGAAGATGAGAATTTATATCATTGCAAACCGAAATTTTGCAATGACAGCCAAAAGGGAAATACTTATGATAACAGCCGCAAGACCATATACGGTTCAGAATAGACAACAGCAGAATATAAAATTTGGTAATTTTTGGACTGCTAATGCTACAAAAAATTCTTTGTCAAAAGAAATAATAGCCAATACCCTAACAAAGGAACAAGCCATTGTTAGGATAGATGAAGCCATAGGAAAAGAAGACCCTATTGGTCAAAAATTATTAAAAGGTTTTAAGACAATTCTTTTAGGTGGAGACCCTACAAAAGCAGATTAATTACAGATGGCTTGTAATTTATTTGAAGCAAAAGCTCCCAATGTAGCACCCACGCCCATACCGATAAGTGAGCCAGTTGCTCCGAATTTTTTAGCTCCTATTGCTCCTCCGTAAGCAATACCTGCGGTGAGTGAAGCAAGGTTAATACCTGATTTAACAGTTTGTTTGGCTGTACTACCCGCCTGTTCAGTTATAGTGTCGCCCTGCCCCATAGCTTTAAGGATTTTAGGTAATTCCAAGAGAGCTAATGCGGCAGTGCCGAGTAAGGTTGTTCGAGTCATAGCTCTTGCAGTTAATTCGCCAAAAGCTTTAAATTTCCCTTTACCTTTAAATTTTAAAGCTTCTACAAATACGGGATTATTTTTCGTACTGCAAATTTCTTTTCTGGGGGTGTAGGTAATATCATCTATCTCCGTATTGAGCCAATTAAGAACTTTTTGTCCCGCTTTTGTATGAAGTAAGGTTTTATCAGCATCAATAAGCATATTGGTTAATTTAGGATGTTTGCTTTTGTCAGGATTTATAAGGTCGTGCAGTATTGTGCCACGGAAGAATGAGAAAAAATGTTGAAACTCATCATATTTATAACTCGACTTGTACCCTTTTTGAGTTAATTGTTTAAAAGCAGTTTTTATATCACGACAATCTTCGGGGAAGTTCATTACGGCAAGACTGGCAAGACCGACAGCGGGAATAATATCCCCATTGTTAACTTTATCTTCAAGTGAAGAAGTCCTACGGAACATCGGTAAAGGTGATAATAAGGCTTTTTCGACAGATTTATCAAGGGCATCTACCTTGGCGACATTGTTCTTAACGCCTTGGATGTCTTGTTGCACAGGCTGATATTGCCCGACCCCGTTATTTGTGTAAAAATTTACACTCATGATTTTACCTTACCGATTACACCTTACTATAAGTATAAAAACCCGCTACCCAAAAAAATTGCTATATTCATATAAATTTAGTTGTAATTTCTTAATAAATTTCAATTGCGATTACTTGAGTCGTCTTCAAAAAATTAACAGTTAGTAAATTAGTAAAATTATTCCCCTTTAAAAAAATAAAAAAAACTTTAAAAAACAAAAAAATTTACTATTTTACTAATTATTAAAGGTAAAATCACTCACAAGTAAATATGCTCTAAATGTAATAGCCCGTTGTTTTTCAGAGTTTGAAAATACAATTAATACAGTCATTTTGCCCCATTGGAAACCTGTAAAAAATTACGGTAAAATTTTAGTATGGTTAGACCGGAGGATGGTTAAATGTTCTTTTTACGACCAAAGTTATTGGAATTATTCACCTGTTTGATTTTTAATTTCGATAAAAGATGTGTCCGCCTTGATGATGTTTTCTTTAAGACAAACGACTATGGGACGTGGGATAGAAGTATTTCTGACCCAGTATTTTGGTGTAATTTAAAAGACCATTTCTATATTTCCAAAATAGAAAATAAATCATCAATAGAGTTAAAAGATAGGGAAAGAACACTAAAATTCCTCAAGGAGTATCTTCTCAAGTACAAAAAAGGAGAGTTGGGATCTCCTCCGAATAATCACGTTTGCAACGGCGTTGAATATTATTCGTATGTGGAAAATTTGTATAAAATGGATAAGGTTTTGAATCATTTTTCGCAAGGGGAGTTTTACTTTTTTTCAGCCAACAGCGCAAAGGTTTGTATGGAGAAAATGTCCTCGATAGGAGATAGTAAAATACGCTTTGCGGAATTTTTGCTTGACCTTTATTTTTATTACGGGGAGTCATTTGATATAAAGAAATGCGAAATAGTGAAAATAAGGCGGGGGTTACAACACTTATACACCCTTCAAGTGGAACTTTCCCTGAATGAACATCCAAGCAAACTCCCCGCACACTTGCATAAAAAGCTCGATGATGTGGAGCTTTCGGAATTAAAATCAAATAAAATCGGAGCTTTATTAAAAGACGATATGGAGTTAAAAATAGTTAAGCTTGTAGCACAAGGCTATTCTCAGCTGGAAATTTCGCAGGAGTTAAAATTTGAAGTTTCGGCAGTTAAGAAGAAACTCGGACGGATTTATAAAAAGCTGGCAGAATATTACCCCCAATTTAGAGTTAAAACAAGAGGAAAAGACAAACTTTTAAGAGAATTATACGAGAAAGAATTAAATAGGTACTAAAGATACTTTTTGGTACACAAAACCACTACCAACCAGCCCTTAACATCATATTGTAGGGGGCTGGTTTTTTGTTAGTAGAGCCCCTGAGATAGGAGCAAAACAATGCAAAATGACAAACTCGTTTTAGATGTCAAAGGGCTTCAAAAGCAATTGGGGATTTCAAGGTCTTTGGCTTACGAACTTGTAAGAAGTGGCGATTTTCCATGTTTTAAAATCGGAAAACGGATTTTAATTCCGATTGAAGAATTAAAAATTTGGATGAGCCAAAAAAGTGTTACAGATGAAAATCACTCAAGAATTTGCGCATAGGGGGGCATAGCAATGACAAAAAAAGATGATGCCCAATATTTTGTTGCGCATGCGTGCCTTAATTCAAGGTTGCCTAAAGATAGCCCTTATTATTGCAATATAGGTTTTATCGACAAAGCTCCGAATAAAAATACCAGCTCGGAGCAATGCTGGAAATACTGCCCTAGTTGCGAAGCCAAGGGGTTTCCTGAAATTAAGAAAAAGCCCATTTCCAAAGAAATGAAGCGCAAACTTAAATTGATGCGATTAGGCGTAAAAAATAAAAAACTCTTTTAGGGTTCATAAAACCCTACCGATTTCACATTTTTATAACTGTGGGGGTAGTTTTGTACCTCCACAGAGTTTCGGGGGGCTTAAAACGCTTTTATATGATACCCAGAAATAAAAAAGCTTTACTTCCTGAAGAAAATTTTATATGATTATTCGACTGTTAAATAACCCTATAATGCAGTCGTGGAGACTCTTTAAAGGTATTAATAAAAAATAGTGAGGATTGTAAAATGAATAAAAGAAGAGAAAACGGAACAGGGCATATTTACCTCAAGTCCAACGGAAAATGGGGCGGTATGTTTCCCATCGGGTATAATTCCCAAGGTAAACCGAGGTACACATATTTTACAGCAAAAAGTAAGCAGGAGGTTTCCTCATGGCTTGTAAAGCTTCAAGCAGAAAAGGCAAAAGGAATTAATATAGCTCCGAATAAAATGCTGGTCGGCGAATGGCTCGATTACTGGTACGAAAATCATTGCGTAAACAAGGTCAAAGATACTACTCGGGCGGACGATGAGTCCATAATCAGAAACCACCTTAAACCGAATTTCGGCAGGATAAAACTTTCCGATTTAAAAGGTTATCAGGTTCAGGAAGTTTACAATAATATGCTAAAAAGCGGTAAGATGAACAGCGAGCAGGGCGGTTTATCCCCCAAGACTATCCGAAATATTCATGTGGTTTTCCACAGGGCGTTAAATCAAGCCTGCAAATCGGACTTACTTATAAAAAACCCTCTTATCAGCGTTACATTGCCGAGGGTTCACAAGACCCCCATTGAAATTTTAACACCCGAAGAGCAAAAAGCTCTTGAACAAAAATGTTCCAATCACCTTTGGGGTACGGCTATTCTTTTGACTCTTTATTCGGGGATGCGTTTAGGCGAGGTCTTGGGGCTTACATGGGATGATATAGACTTTAAAAACGGCACTATACGGATTAATAAGCAACTAAGCAGGGTCAAAAACTTTAATCCAGAGATAGAAAGTAAGACGATACTTATATTAAGACTGGAGACCAAGACAAAAAGCTCCAATCGTATCATCTGCATAGCTCCCGCCGTTATGGAAAAGTTAAAATCGTATAAAACGGAACAGGAAGCCAACAGGCAAAAAATAAAGAGCGTTTACAACGATTTAAATATGGTCTTTTGCAGGTCGGACGGTTGGTATATCGACCCAAAAACCTTCGGCGACTTCTATACAAACACCCTGAAAAAGGCTGGGGTGGGGCACAAAACCTTCCACGCTCTTCGCCATACTTTCGCTACGAGAGCGTTGGAAGCGGGGACACCTCCGAAGGTCGTATCGGAAATTTTGGGGCATTCCAGCGTACAGATTACCTTGGATACTTACAGCCATGTTTCACAGGAATTGCAAAGTAACTTCATGCAAAGGATTGCCGATAAGTTTCTTGTGGCGTAAGATTTAATTATTGATCGTTGTCTACTAAGTATTAAAAATAATGTTTATAAAAAGTTATATTTGATTTATAGTTTAAATGACCATAGTATATTTAATTTTGTAATTTAAATAGGTGGAAGTTAATGAGTAAAATAAAAGTATTAGCTGATGGCAGTAGTAAGCAGGATATAGCATCCAAAAAGGGTAAGCTTTTTGAAGATTTAATGTCATTTGTTTTGAAAAATTCGGGCATTAGTATTGAAAATGTACAGAGTAGAAATTATGCTGGAATGGAAATTGATATTGAAGGCAAAACTATAACAAATACACCTATATATGCAGAGTGTAAGTGTTATGATAAAGAAATTGATTCCCCCAAATTTCAAGCTTTTTTTGGAAAATATTCTGCATTATGGTTTAATAATCCAAAAGCAGAAGGATTGTTTTTTGCGATACCGTCGGTTAATAGCCATGCAAGAGCCTTTTACGAGGATAATTGCCAAAAAAATTCCCAAATAACTCTTAAATTATTTTCTGAAGAAGATATTGTAAATTCAGTTATTTCTTCTGGACTTTATGCTGACCCTAAAACAATAGCAATGAAAATTCCTGATAATATAGGGTATTCAAAAGAGTGGGAATTTTTATATACAGAAAGAGGAGGGTTTTGGCTATTTTATATAATATTTAAAGGAGAGACTATCCCCAAATATATTAGTATTTTTGACGAAAAAGGAAATGCTATAAACAATGATGAATATTCTTATTTTTCAAGGATAGACAAATCACTGGATGTATACAATTATATTGATTTAACATCATCAAATCCGGATATTAAAATCAATACTGTTCAAAGAAATGAAATTATTGAATTAAAAGGGTCTTCTTCAAGTTTCGAATATCATTTTCCCGCAGCACCTGAATATTTTAGAGGGAGAAAAGACGTAATAGCTGAAATTGAAGAATTGAAAAAAGAAATATTAAATGAAACCACTTCCAAAAGGGGGATTTTATTTCAAGCTAATTCAGGATTTGGTAAAAGTTCTTTAGTTCTTTATCTTAATAATGAACTTGAGAACCAAGAGCATTTTTCAATGGCAATTGACTGTAGAACTGTTTCTTCATCAAATTTTATTATTGAGGTTATAGAATATCTATTGATGCGACTAAGACAAAAATTTCCAGCCATAATAAATTCTATTGAAGAATGTAACGAAATAACAGGAGAAAAAGGTGCTTTAGAGGCAATATTAAAGGTAGGAGCTACTTTTAAAGAAAATAATATTTTGTTATTTATTTTCTTAGACCAGTTTGAAAATGTTTTTTATCAACAAGAAGCACTAAGAAAAATTAGAGATTTTTATTTTAAAATTATTGATGCCCAATCAAATATAATTATGGGATTTTCTTGGAAAACAGATTTGTTTGGGAAAACGACTGATTTCCCTTATCAAATAAGAGACGATATTGTTGAAAAATCTTTGGTATGTTCACTTGAAGCATTTAATCAACTCGAAATTAACCAAATTTTAGATTTATTAGAGATAGATATAACTAAAAAATTGTCTGGAGAATTAAGATTTTGTTTGTCCGATTTTTCTCAAGGATACCCTTGGTTGTTAAAAAAATTATGTAATCATGTTAAAGAACAATTGAATAAAGGTTTATCTCAGACACAAATTTCTAATAAATTATTGAATGCAGAAGAATTGTTTAAAGAAGATTTAAATGGTTTAACGCCTGAAGAACAAAATGTTTTAAAGTATATTTCGAAGAATGCACCGATTTCTATCGCTGAAATAGATGAAAAGATTGATTGTAAAATATTACAGAGTCTTGTTAATAGAAGACTGATAGTTTCAGTTGGAAGTAAATACGATATTTATTGGGATATATTTAGAGATTATTTAAATATTGGCAAAATACCTGTTCAAGAAACTTATTATTTACAGATAGAACCGTCTAGAGTAAGCCATATAATTTCATTGATTTATAATGAAAATATAACTAGCTTTGAAAAATTAAAAGAGGTTTTAAAATTAGCTGAAAAATCTTTTAATAATGTAGTAAAAGATTTAAAGGTATTAGATTTGATTAATCCAAATAATTCAGGATTTAATCTAAATAAATCTATTGGGAATATTAAATCCGGACAAGCTCTTGAAGATACTTTAAGAGAATATTTGAAAGAAAAATTATTGAAAAATAGATTATATAATGAAATTTATAAAAATTTAGAGTTAAATAATTCTCTAACAATAGAAGAGCTTTCTGCTCAGTTGCCTAAATTAACCCCCTTTATATCTGCAAATTCGGAAACTTGGCAAGCGTATGCTAGACGGATGGCTAGTTGGATGAGTTTTGCCAGACTTGTTATTTATAATACTGGAACTAAGTCTATATCTTATTTTGATTCTAGTAAACAACTTCCCGAAAGCTTCGTAATTAAAAATAAATCATTTAATATCCCAATAATTCAATTTGGTCCTGTCGAAAGAGTTCTTTTAGAAATTTATAATTCGACTCTTTTTAAAAGATTTATAAATAGAAAAGGATTTTCAAAATCAACATTTAATAAATCTTTAAATATTTTAGAATCATTAGATTTTATAGAAGTAAATAAGAAAACAAGGACTTTAAAACTTAAAATTAATGGAGTGATATTTGCAAGAGATGAGTCTGCAAGACCCAAAATTCTTGCTGAAGTTATAAAAAATAATATAGCATTTATGGAACTATTAAAAATTTTAAATATAAATAATGCTAAGTTTTCAAGATTAACACAAGAAAATATGGCAAAAGAACTCCGTAAAAACTTGGGAGTCAATTGGTCTATCGGCACGGCAAGAGTTAATGTAAAAATAATGTTAGACTGGCTTAGATATGCAAATCTTGCACCTAATGTATATAAAAGTAGTAGAATAAATACACGTGGTGAGGTTGGTGTTAATGCAGGGACAAATCGTCAAATAATGAACCAAGATTGAATACAAAAATTATAAAAGAAATAAATATTCAGCAACGCAAAAAAGAAATTTATATAGGAAATAGGGGATGAAAACAAAAAAAGAAAAGTCTCAAAAATTTTATGTATTACTTCAAATGCAAAAAAGTAAACTGAGCTATTACATGCATTTAAAAGACGAGAGTTTCGATTCTTTGATAATGGAACATCTTGATGTGCATTGTAAGACAATATTGTCGGATTATAAAAGTATAAAAATCGGAGATGAGGTCAAAGTGGTTTTTCGTGTCGAACCGTATTTGAAAGATGAAAAGTGTGACCCTAAAGCCTTTGGTTATTTGTTGAGAGAAAATAAACAATATTGTTTCCATGTATGTATCCCTGATGATTTTTTGCAAAGGGTTGATTTTATTTTAAATCGAGGTTTGTTGCCATACTTTTATCTTTCTTGTGAAAAAGAAAACTACAAACATGCTGATATTAAAATATTCAGCCTGGAGAGCGAAGTTGTTTTAGAGGATTATATTTCCTGAATTTTTAGATTTAAAATATAATAAAAAGGTTATATTTTAAACCGATTTTAATATTTACTTTTGATTACGTTGCAAAATCTAAAATATAGGGTATAATTAAAATACAAGGAAATTAAATAATGTTTGAAATCATATACGCTGATGAAGCGGTGGAACAATTAAACCAATTGGACAAACCTTCCCGAAATAAAATATTGAAAGCCATAGATATTTTTGAACAGTTCGGGAAAGAAGCTAATAATTCAAGGAGCTTGAAAAACGGTTTATGGGAGTTCAAAGCTGATAATGTCAGAGCGTATTTCAAATATCATAAGGACAAAATAATCATCGTAGGACTAATCGTCTTAAAGAAAACTCAAAAAGCACCCGAAAGATTTATACAGCAAGCTATAAGGAACATAGACAAAGTTATCCAAGAACTAAATGGAGATTAAAAAATGAAAACTCACAAGCAAATAATGAAAGAATTAAAAAATACCGATATAGAAAGCTATAAAGAAATCAAGGAAAGTACCGAGGAGTTTAAAAAAACACGTGGCGGTGCTAGGGCTAATGCTGGGCGTAAACGCTTAAGAGATGTTTCTTTGACATTTACTATCCGAGTCGATGCGGAAGAAAAAGAGTTTATTAATTATGCAAGAGAGCATAATATCAATTACAAGGATTTAATGCAGGGATAACCACCCAATAACGACCCAAGATTGAATACAAGAATCAGACAAGAATTAAAAATATTCAGCAATACAAGAATAAAAATAGAGACATTCAGGACTGGACTATACAACACTTTGGAACACATCTAAAACCAAGGTGGGATAAGGCTTTGAAACCTCATAACCCGAAGGTCGTTGGTTCAAATCCAGCCTCCGCAACCAAGTATAATAAGAGGTTTGACTTTTAAGTTGAGCCTCTTTTTTGTTGAAAATAGTCAATTGTTCCCGAATTGTTCCCAAAGGATTTATTATGAAAGAAGAATATTTATGGAAATACTTATCTTTAGACAAGTTTTGTTCACTATTGGAAAACAATGGTTTTTATTTTACTACTATTAAAAATCTTAAGCTAAATTTAGAACCTGATGAATGCTCTATTTTAGAACATTATCTAAAGTATCAACAAGATAGTATATCAGAAATGCAAAACAGTATAAAAAACGATGAAGTATTATATAATCAATTGGAAAAAAACAAGCAAGATTTCTTTAATATTTGTGATGATGCACTAGAAAACATATTTGTTTGTTCTTTTACTAATGATTCAATTGAAAATTATGCTTTATGGAAAATTTATCCGACTGATTTGAAGGGTAATCAACAAGTAAATCAAGGAATTGCTATATGCATTTCCAGAAGTCATTTTATAGATATTATTCAAAAACCTCAATTTGTTTTGGATGATGGAACAATTTTTACTCAATATAAAGTTTTTCTGAAAAAAATGAAATATAAATCTAGGGAAAAGATTATTGAACATTCAAAACAGTTATTAAACAGTAATAGTTGTCAAACTTTTTATGATTTAATCCACTCTTCCAAAATAGAATATTATCAATATGAAAATGAAGAGCGTGCTATTATTCAGCTTTTTTCGGAAAATAAAAAATATAGTAAAGGAGGTTTTTTGAAGTTAAATTTGAGAGAATTTTTTGAAGTTAATCAAGTGAAAATTTATGTATCGCCTTTTGCGACAAAATCATTATCTTCTTATGTTGAATTTTTACTCAAAAAATATGGCTTAAATACAGCTATTATACAAAAACAATCAGAAATACGTGTTTGTAAATAAGTGCATTTATATTAACTTATCAATAGCCAACTTGCTTTTTTCATAAACTTCAGGCATAAGGTGGGCATAACATCAATTTAACATATGAGAGCAATCGTAACCTACGCCCTTAAAATTATTATTAATTTCTAAAATATCCAAGTATTCTTTTCGTTGTTCTTCAAAAAGATCAGGTATAACAGTTATCTTAAGTCCTTTGCTAAATAACCAGTCAATAAAGTAATAATAGAACATATTTGGTTCTGCCATACATAATATAATTATATCAGGATTTAAAACAGGTATTTCATCTTGGTGAAAAATTTCATATTTACCGATTTTTTGTCCTTTTTTAGATATATTTGAATCAATAATTCCTAAAATTTCAAATTCGGATAAAGTGTTTTCTTCTATTATCTTTTTTGCAAAAAGCCCTGCTCCGTAAAGATAAACTTTTTTACCTTTAAATATTTTTGTCATATTTTCTTTGGAATTAAATAATAAATGACGTTCTTTTATTTGTTTTGGCTTTAAAAAATTTTTTATACAATATTTTAAAGATTTGAAAAATATTTTAATTATGTCATTGTTTAAAATATTGTATAAGCAACATTTTATAAGAGCCCAATATAAAAGAAAAAACATTTGCAATCTTGATAAACCATCTTTTAGGCCCAAGTCTTTTATTACTAATTGCTTTTGGTCTTCTGAAATTTCGATGCCATCATTAGAAACAGGCATCTTAAATAAATTATAAATTCTTTCATATTTTTCCAAATCTTCAAAATAAAAGTCACCTTCTTTTGTTGAAGTATCAGAATATTTACAACGAGGTCTTTCACCGTAAAGAAAGAAAGGTATTCCCATTTCTACTGAATAATAAAGTTGAGATCCTATATCATTAGATGTTGAGTATTTAAAATGTTTTAAAATGTCATAAAATCTTTCAATAAATCTATGATCATTAGGAAACCCGGCGGTGTAGACGTTAAAACCCTGTTCCATATATATTTTATGTTCCCCCAGTGTTATATCACTGCAGTGAAGACAAATACTTACGGGTTGAAATTCTTCCGGCAAAGCTTTTAACTTGTTGATATAGTTTACCTTGTCGAATTCATTTTCTATCTCTCCGCAAGAATGTGTAGGGAAAGCAATAGTCCCTTTTGCATTATTATTTTTTGTGATTTTATTTGATTTTCTGTAAAAAACTTGAGGAGATGATAATACATAACAGGGTTCTTTGTATTTTTTCTTAAATAAATTAACAGCATGTTTTGAATGAAACAATTTTATTAAATAATTGAATCCTGGGAAAACACAAGGTTGCCCGTAAGAACCTATGCCATGTTCTGTATGAACACATAATGGTAAGAAATGTGGATAATAGGCGTATTTTCTCATATATTTGCCTATGCTGTAAACTTCAGCAAACCAAAACCACCAGTTTACAAATTTTTCCGCTTTTAAATGATTGCAAAGATCTTCCAGTTCTTCTGCTGTATAAATTTTTAACATTCCCTTTGTATCCCAATTTCTCATGTAAAAAATAATCATAAAAACTATTTTAATAACTGTCAAGATTTTATATTGGTAGATTAATTTGTATAGCTATTCTTTTCATGATAAAATTAGCTGAAAAGTTATTTTAGGCTTTGATTAAGGATTTAGAAAATGAATTGGAGAGATATTTCTATATTAATAACTGGAGGAACTGGTTCTTTTGGTAAAATTTTTATAAAAACTCTTTTAAATAATCACCCGGAAGTTAAAAAAGTCATTGTTTTTTCAAGAGATGAGTTTAAGCAATTTGAAATGTCTAATATGCCTGAATTCAAAGAACACAAAGAAAAATTAAGATTTTTTATAGGAGATGTAAGAGATAAAGAACGTCTTGACAGAGCTTTTGATGGAGTAGACATAGTAATTCATGCAGCAGCATTAAAACAAGTACCTTCTTGCGAATACAATCCTTTTGAGGCGGTAAAAACAAATGTTTTAGGTGCTCAGAATGTAATTAATGCAGCAATTGACAAAGGAGTGAAAAAAGTTATTGCTTTAAGTACTGATAAAGCTTGTGCTCCAATTAATCTTTACGGTGCCACAAAGTTGTGTTCTGATAAGCTTTTTATTGCAGGTAATGCTTATGCGGGATTTAAAGATACAAAATTTTCAGTAGTAAGATATGGAAATGTTGCAGGTTCTAGAGGATCAGTAATTCCGTTTTTTCAAAAACTTGTAAAGCAAGGTGCTAGTGAAATCCCTATAACAGATATTAGAATGACAAGGTTTTGGCTTAAACTGGAGCAAGCCGTTGAGATGGTTTTTGAAGCTATTGATAATATGCAAGGCGGAGAACTGTATGTAAAAAAAATCCCTTCAATGTATATGACTGATTTGGCTAAAGCAATAGCTCCTGATTTGAAAATATCTGAAATAGGAATCAGGCCTGGTGAAAAAATTCATGAACAAATGATTACGAAGGAAGATGCAAGGAATACACTGGAGTTTGATGATTATTACGTTATTTTGCCTGAAATTGAATTTGAAAATATTACTTACAAATATTCCGGAGGAAAAGCAGTTGCTAATGATTTTGAATATCATAGCGGAAATAATTCCCAGTGGTTAAGTATTGAGGATATGAAAAAATTAATTGATGGTATAAAATAATGAAAATAGCTGTTTTAGGCTCAACAGGTTTATTAGGACAAGCTCTTTTAAAATTTTTTAATAAAAAAAAGTGTAATGTATTAGGATTAGCAAGAAAAAATGCTGATGTAAATATAGATATTACAAATGATAAAGAACTATTAGATTTTTTTGAGAATAATAATTTCGATATAATTATTAATACTGTAGCTATTGTTAATCATAAATTTTGTGAAGATAATCCTGGGTTAGCTTATCAAATAAATTCACATCCGGCATCTGTTATTTCAGAATATACAAAAATAAAAGGGAATTATTTTATACAAATATCAACAGACGGGTATTACTCCGGAGATAAAAATCTAAAACATAAAGAGTCAGATAATATAAAATTATTAAATGAATATGCCAGAACAAAGTATGCAGGTGAAATGTTTGCTCTTACTGACCCTAACGCACTTGTAGTAAGAACTAATATAGTAGGTTTTAGAGGAACTCCAAGTCAGCCTACCTTTGTTGAATGGGTTATAAATTCAATAAAAAATAATGATGAAATGACTTTGTTTGATGATTATTTCACATCAAGTATAAGTGTCTCTCAGTTTTCTGAAGCTTTGTATTCTTTAGTATTGAAAAAACCTTCGGGGATATTTAATTTGGCGGGAAATCATGTATCCAGCAAAGCCGATTTTATACAAAATTTAGCTAAAGAATTTGATTTAGAGCTAAAAAATCCTAAAATTGGTTCAGTAGAATCACTTGTGAGCTCAAAAAGAGCTGATAGTTTAGGTCTTGATGTTTCAAAAGCGGAGAGCCTTTTAGGCTATAATTTGCCTGATTTAAAGAGTGTAATAAAACAACTTAAAAAGGATTATTATGAACTTTGATAAAGAAATTTTTATTAATAAAACCCGAATTTCATTAAATTCACCTGTTTATTTTATAGCAGATATAGCAGCTAATCATGACGGAGATTTAGAAAGAGCAAAAGACCTTATATATTTAGCTAAAGAAGCAGGGGCTGATGCTGCGAAATTCCAACATTTTTTAGCTGAAAAAATAG
>JAEWLZ010000073.1 GCA_023457295.1 Cyanobacteria bacterium OH_PDB_112 | reverse complement strand
GCGCAAAGTATGCTATAATGGAAACGATCGGCTCCGCGCGAGCCGTAACTGGGAGGGAAAGCCGATGTTTGGGAAATTCATGAACAGCTACTTTTACGGCAAAAGCGGCAAGGGCGATTATACCCGGGAGGATCTGCCCCGCACCCGCAGCCAGCTGTTTTGGGAAACGCTGCGCACGCGCTTCAGTGGGCTGGCCCGGCTCAACCTGCTGTACATGCTGGCGTGGGTGCCCGCGATGCTGGTGATCGCCTACTCGGTGCTCACGCTGTATTCCGCCATGGTGGGCATCACCCAGCTGCAGGCCGAGGTGGATGCGGGCACGCTGGCCGTGGCCGATTTTGCCGCGCAGCAGGCGATGTATACCGAGGCCGTGAAGGCCATTGTGCTGCGGGGGCTTTTGCTGCTGGTGCCCTGCCTGGCGCTCACCGGCCCCTTTACGGCGGGCCTGAGCCTGATCACGCGCAACTGGGCGCGGGATGAGCACGCCTTCATGTTCAGCGATTTTAAGGACGCCGTGCGCGAAAACTGGAAGCAGGCGCTGGCTACCAGCGCCATCACCGGGTTTGTGCCGCTGGTGGTGTATGTGTGCTGGATGTTTTATGGCGAGCTGGCACAAACCAACTCGCTGATGCTGATCCCGCAGGTGCTGTCCCTCACGCTGGGCTGCGTGTGGATGATGATGCTGTTGTACGCCTACCCGCTGATGGTCACCTACCGGCTGCGCTACCGCGATATCCTGCGCAACAGCCTGCTGCTGACCATCGGCCGCCTGCCGGGAACGCTGGCGATCAAGCTGCTCAGCTGCGTGCCGGTGCTGCTGGCCGTGGTGGTGAGCTACCTCACGCCCTACCTGCAGTGGGCGGTGATTGCGGTGATGCTGTACTACGCGGTGGTGGGGTTTGCGCTGTCCCGGTTTGGGGGGGCGAGCTACACCAACGCTGTGTTTGACCGCTACATCAACGTCAACATCGAAGGCGCCACGGTGAACCGCGGCCTCTACCACGACGACGCGGACGATGACGACGACGCCGACGATTCCGCCGCGAGGTGAACCGGTGTACGCCGCTTTCGCCTCCGTGTATGATCGGCTGATGGCCGATGTGGATTATCCCGGCTGGGCGCGCTTTTATCAGCAGGTGCTTGCGCACTATGGGCTGAGCGCGGGCAGGCTTTGTGAGTGTGCCTGTGGCACCGGCGGGCTCACGCTGCCGCTGAGCGCGCTGGGCTACCAGCTCACCGGGGTGGATCTGTCCGAAGAGATGCTGTGGGAGGCTGGGCAAAAGGCGCGCCGCGTGGGGGTGATGATCCCCTTTGTGAAGCAGGATATGCGCTGCCTGCGGCTGCACCGCCCCATGGACGGGGTGCTGTGCACCTGCGATGGCCTCAACTACCTGCCCGCCGCGCAGGATGTGCTCGCGTTTTTCACGGCCGCCTTTGCGGCGCTTCGCCCCGGCGGGGTGCTGGCCTTTGACCTGAGCACCCCCTACAAGCTGGAGCGGGTGCTGGGCAACAGCTTTCAGGGCGATGAAACCGCCGACATCGCCTACCTTTGGAAAAACGAGTACCACCCGCGCACCGCCAGCGTGGAGATGGCGCTGTCCATCTTCGTGCGCCAGCAGGGCGAAACCTACCTGCGCATCAGCGAAGCGCAAACCCAGTATGCCCACCCGCTTTCCCGGCTCACGGCGCTGCTGGCTCAAGCAGGCTTTCAGGACATCCGCACCTTTGGGGATGGTGTGCTTTCCCCGCCCACGCCCACCGAGCAGCGCTGGCATGTGGCCGCGCGGCGCCCGGCGTGCTGAAGGGCGCGGTTTTGCGTTTGCAGCCGCGCCAAACGGGGTATGCTTCCCCGGGCGCACTTTTTGCCCCCAACCAACACCCGTAAGGAGATTTTCATGGAAACACAGGATCGCATTTTACATTTTACGTTGGCCGATGGCGCGGTGCGCGGGCTGCTGATTCAATCCACCCACACCGTGAGCGAGGCGCAGCGCCTGCATCAGGCCACGGCCGTGGCCACGGCGGCGCTGGGGCGCGCGCTCACCGCCACCGCCATGCTCGCCGCCACCCTCAAGGAGCCCGATGCCTCCGTGACCCTCACCATTGATGGCGGCGGCCCGCTGGGCAAGCTCCTGTGCGTGGGCGATGGGCAAACTGTGCGCGGGCTGGTCACCAACCCGGGCGTGGGGCTGCCGCTGCGCGCTGGCAAGCTGGATGTGAGCGGCGGCGTGGGGCGGCAGGGTCGCATGAGTGTGGTGAAAGATCTGCGCCTCAAAAGCCCCTACATCGGCCAGATTGACCTGCAAAACGGCGAAATCGCCGCCGATTTGGCCTATTACTACGTGCAAAGCGAGCAGAGCCCTTCGCTGGTGAGCCTGGGCGTGATCGCCTCCGATGCGCAGGTGCAGGCCGCGGGCGGCGTGCTGCTGCAGCCGATGCCGGGCTGCCCCCCCGAGGTGATCGATCAGCTGGAGCTGCGCTCGCCCATCTTTGGGGATATCGCCAACGAGTTGCAGCACGAATCGCTGGAAACGTTGCTGGCAGGCTGGTTTCACGGGCTTTCGCCGGTGCTGCTTTCCACCACGCCGCTTTCCTACCACTGCCCCTGCACGCGCCAGCGCATGGAGCGCGCGCTGATTTCGCTGGGCGTAACCGAGCTTTCGCGCATCATCGCCGATGAGGTGGAGGGCGCGGAGCTGGTGTGCCATTTCTGCAACCAAAAGTACCACTTCACCACGCCAGAGCTTTCCGCACTGCTGGCGCGGCTCACCTGAGCCCCATTCCCATGCCCCCAAGGAGATCAACATGACCCAGAAAGCCGGAGCCATTGTACCCTTGCAGCGCCCCAGCACCTATTGGTCGGGGCGGGCGGCGCGCCACCGCAGGCAGGGCAACCGCCGCCAAGCGGCGGCTTTGCTGCGCCACGCGGTGACGCTTGCGCCTGCCGATGGCGAGCTGCGCATGGAGTACGCGCGCGCCCTGCAGGAGATGCAATGCTACGAGGCCAGCAACCGCGCCGCCTTTGGCGCGCTCACCCTCAACCCGCGGCGCTATGCGTGCTACGGCCTGATCGGCCGTAACATGCTCGCCCTGGGGTATGAGCAGGAGGCCGTGGATGCCTTTTCCCGCTACCTGTGGGC
>JAEWLZ010000072.1 GCA_023457295.1 Cyanobacteria bacterium OH_PDB_112 | reverse complement strand
CAATTGACCAAATCCAAATCAATAATTCTAAAATTGTACTTGTTATAATCAACGGAATATTTATTTTTATAAGCATTAATGGTGCTGTAAAAATCCATGGTATAAGACAAAAACTAATCAAACAAAGAAGAGGTTGAAATCTGCTTTCATCGGTAAAAACTCTTGCGGTAGCTTCAAAAAAACCGGTTAGCGAAAATAAAATTATAAGACTTGAAATCAAAATAACAAAGATATTTCCGATAAAAAACAATACATCATAAACGCTTGTAAACGCTTGAAGGTGATTCAAGACAGAAGAAGCAAGAGTCAGTATCCCTATAATAGTATAAGCCTGCCATATCGGTTTTGTTTCAATAATTTTTTCAATTGCTGATTTTGGTTCAAATAAAATGCCGTAAATATTTTCTAAAAAAGTTTTCATAATTTACTCCCAAATATAAAGTAGTTTGTGTGAATGTTTTATACTGTATGGCAGGAGATTTTTAGTCAAATCCTGCGGAATAACGGATGATTCAATATTTGTAAAAAGTTCTGCAAATCCTGATTCTTTATTATATAAAGTAAGCGGTAATTTTTTACGTGGACTTATGGTTTTGTTTAATGCTTCGTATGTCTCATCAAGACTGCCGATTTCATCAACAAAGCCTAGAGTTTTTGCCTGTTCTCCCGTAAAAATTCTTCCGTCTGCGTAAATTTTCAAATTTTCTTGGGTGAGAATGGTTTTAGGCGTTTTATAGTTGTCGTTGCGTTCAATTCTTCCTTTGGTTATCGCAGTCAGAAATTGTTCGTAAGAATTTTGTATTATGCCCTTTAATAAAGCTTTTTCATCTTCTGTCATAGGTCTTGACCCTGAGCCGATATCTTTGTATTTGCCACTTTTTATTACTTGAGATTTTATCCCGAGTTTATTTTGCAAAAGATTAGACATATCAGGTGAGCTGAAAATAACACCTATACTTCCTGTCAAAGTTCCGGGATCCGCATAAATTCTATCCGCGGAAGATGCTATATAATACCCGCCTGATGCCGCAACATCTCCCATAGAAACAAATACAGGTTTTTTTGCGCGAATTTTCATAATAATGCTGTAAATTTCCTGAGATTCCGCAACAGTTCCGCCTGGAGAATTTATTTTTATCAAAATACCTCTTACGGTTGGGTCGTCATATGCTTTTGCGAGGCTTTTTCTGACACTTTCTGCACTATAACTGTCTTGCATAAAATTATCACTCTGTCCGCCCTGAATAACTCCTTCAAGTTTGATAAGAGCTATTCTTCCGTCAAGGAGATTTGTAGTTGAAATTCTTTTTTTAGGATTTATAGCCGAATTAAAAACACCTAAAGCCAAAGATAAAGCGCAAAGAATTATTATTGATAAAGGTATGATTTTTTTATAATCCATATGATCCCCCTTTTTTTATAAGGAGCTGAATCTCGCAATCAAATCGTCAACGAGTTTTAGCATTGTATTTTTGTAATTTTCAGTATTTTCGGGTGTTTGTGCTTCAAAACCCATTGTAAATACAGGTTCTGTATTACTTTGTCTTATGATTGCACATCCATCCTTAAAAACCAATCTCAACCCGTCTATAGTTATAATGTCTTCTATTGGATTTACAAAAATGTTTTTGTTTTCGTTGAAAATCTTTGAGAGTTCTTCCAAAACAGGCTTTTTAAATTCATCAGGACAAGGATGTCTGACTTCTGCTGATCCTGAAGGGAACGGAAGTGAATCAACAAGTTCTGAAACTTTAAAGTTTGGATTTTCAGCTTTCTTTTTGGCTACGATTTCGATAAATCTGCAACCTGCATAAATAGCATCATCAAATCCGTAATATCTGTCTTTAAAGAAAATATGACCTGACATTTCACCTGCAATAACGGCGTTTTCTTCTCTCATTTTAGCTTTAATGTAGCCGTGTCCGGTTTTCCACATAATCGCGTGTCCGCCCGCTTTATTGATTTCGTCATAAAGTGTTTGAGAACATTTTACTTCTGAAACAAATACAGCTTTTTCATCATGTACTTTGAATTGTTCAATAACATCAAGCGCAAGGATTAAAAGGAGTTTATCACCTTGAATATGACGACCTTTGTCATCTACGACGCCAAGTCTGTCAGTATCTCCGTCAAAAGCAAGACCAAATTCCGCTTTCTCTTCAATAACTTTTTCTTGAAGAGCTTTTAAAGTAGTTATATCGGAAGGATTCGGGTGGTGGTTGGGGAAATCTCCGTCAGGTTCTGTAAAAATATCCACAACATCACATCCAAGTTCACGATAAAGTTGCGGAGCTACAACGCCTGCGGTGGCATTTGCGCTATCTACAACTATTTTCATTCCTTCTCCGATTTTGGCAAAAGAATTTGTCATAGTTTCTATATAATTTGTGATTATATTTGCTTCACGGGTGATTCCGTAGCAATAAGTATTCGAGTCATCTTTTGATGCTATTTCTTGTGTAATTTGTTTAATTTCTTTTATCTGTGCTTCTGTTACAGAATTTTTGTTAAAAGTCATTTTAAGCCCGTTATATTCAGACGGATTATGACTTGCTGTTACAATCAGAGTACCCGTAAGTTCTACTTTTTTAGGTAATCCGAAATCAAGATTTGCAAATTCTGAAAAATATCCGATAGGAGTTGGAGCAAGACCCAAATCTATTACATTTGCGCCTGCTGAAGTAAGCCCTTTTTTTAGTGATTTTGTCAATTCGGCTGAATGATGCCTTGCATCTCTTACAACAGTAACCCAAATATCTCGGGGTTTTTTATCGGAATTTCTACAAGCAAATTCCACATAAGCTTTTCCTACATAATAAAATAAAGTAGCCGTAATACTTTCACCGAATATACCTCTTAGGTCGTTTTTACCGAAAGCTTTTTCATTTATTTTGGTAATCATCATTTTCACCTTTATTCTCTGATTAATTTTCGCTATACTAAAACATAGCACAAAATCAGGACAGTGTTAAATGTTTAAGAATTTTATCAATAGAGAATCAACAAATGCATGGCTGTTTATTTTGCCTTCATTTTTAGGGACTTTTTTGTTCGTTATTTTGCCTGTTTTTGCGTCTTTTGCTATAAGTTTTTTGAAATGGGATATGCTTTCTTCGCCTGAATTTGTTGGGCTTAATAATTATTATGCGCTTTTTTATGATCCTGCTTTTTATCAGATTTTGTTAAATACTTTTTATTATGCTTTTTGTGTAAGTATTTTGGGCGTAATCATCCCTCTTGTTTTAGCGGTTATTATTGACAGAAAAATAAAAGGTGCGGAAATTTTTAAGACAATTTATTTTTTGCCTTTTATTACTCCAATGGTTGTTGCGGCTATTGTTTGGGAGTGGATTTTTGATCCTTACAGAGGTGTTTTGAATCATTTTTTGCTTGGTGCGAAAATAGAATGGCTTTACAATCCTCATTTTGCAATGGCGGCTTTGATAATAGTTTCCGTGTGGAAGCTTGTGGGATACAATATGGTACTTTTTTTGGCAGGATTATCAGGAATTGACCAAAATCTTTTTGAGGCCTCAAAAATTGACGGAGCATCGGAGATAAAAAACTTTTTATACATCACCATGCCGATTCTTTCTCCTACTATATTTTTTGTAATGATAATAACGGTCATCTCTTCTTTTCAGGTTTTTGATTTAATTTATCTTATGACACAGGGAGGACCTTTAAATTCGACAAATGTTCTTGTTTACTGGCTTTACAATAATGCATTTGAATATTTTAGAGCGGGTCAGGCTTCGGCTATCGCATATGTTTTGTTTTTTATAATTCTGGGTTTAACGCTTATTCAGTGGAAATTACGGAAAAAATGGGTGTTTAATGAATAGAAAAGTTTTGGTTGTAATAAGTTATACAATTTTAATTTTGGGGGCATTATCAATGCTTTTTCCGTTTTTTTGGCTTGTTATGACTTCATTTATGAGTTCATCGCAAATTTTTTCAGGCAGTACAGATTTTCTTCCGCACCCTTTTATTTTTGATAATTATTTTTCTGTTGCTCATAAAATCCCTGTTTTCAGATATTTCATGAATAGTGTTTTAGTTGCTGTTTTGACAACAACAGGGCAGGTTTTTATTGCGGCTATGGCAGGATATTCTTTTGCCAGAATGAATTTTAAGGGTAGAGATTTTTTGTTTTTTTTATTACTTATTACGATGATGATTCCTCCGCAGGTGAATATTATTCCTTTGTTTTTTATTATGAAACAATTCGGATGGATTGATACTTATCAGGGACTTATTTTCCCTGGGCTATTCGGAGGTTTTGGGGTTTTTCTTATGAGGCAGTGGTTTCGCAGTTTGCCCAAAAGCCTTGAGGATTCTTCAAAGATTGACGGATGCAATTATTTTCAAACTTTTTTTAAAATTATACTGCCTTTAGGAATGCCTGCTTTGGCTACTCTTGGAATTTTCACGTTTATAACCTCCTGGAACAATTTTATGTGGCCTTTAATAATTACAAACTCTGAAAGCATGCGAACCATGCCCGTAGGGTTGGCAATTTTTAAAGGAAGTTTTCGAGAGACTACAGAATGGGGAGAGCTGACGGCTTGTGCATTGATAGCCGTAATCCCAGTAATAGCAGTATTTTTGGTGGGTCAAAAATATTTTATAAAAGGGCTTATGTCGGGAGCTTTGAAGGAATAAATTGTCCGACCAAACTAGCCAACTGTCTAATATCGAAGAAGTGTAGCCGGCATTATTATATGTATAGCTAGTTGCAAATAATAGTGGGCGATTTTTTATAGATTGGGGGAACGTTTGCATAGTAGAGCTTTGATATTGGATAATAACCCTATTAATTCTGAACTTCTTACCGAAGTTTTGGGGCAAATTGACGTGTCATCAAAAGTTTTGTATAATCCTAACGACTTGTTCAAAATATTGGAAGAAGAATATTTTGATTTGATTTTTTTGGATGTAATGATTCCTTTTATGGATGGGTATCAGGTTTTGGAAAAATTATCCAAAAACCCTTTTTCTCAAAATATTCCAGTAATATTTTTAAGTGCTATGGCAGAAACAAAGGATATAGTAAAAGGACTTGAATTAGGTTGTTATGACTTTATTACAAAACCTTATCGAATAGAAGAACTTCAGGCAAAAATAAAAAATATTCTTAAGCTCAAAAATCTTCAGGATGAAAGAGATTGTTTTATAGAAACAGTTACTCATGATCTCAAAACGCCTGTAAGGTCTGAAATCCGAGCCATGGAGCTTTTGCTTAAGGGGCATTTTGGAGAATTAAATCAAACACAGACAGAAATTTTAAGTGAAATTTTAAATTCAAGTAATTATATGTTTTTTATGCTTGATTCTATATTGTCAAAATATAAACTTGACCAAAATAAAATCAAACTTATACCTGTAAGATTTAATTTGAGTGAATTAATATCAGAATGTGTTAAAGAGCTTGCGATTTTATTCAAAACTAAAAACCAAAGTATAAATGTATGTTTTGAAAGTAAAGTCGAAGATATTTTTGCCGATTATATTGCAATTAAAAGAATTATTATTAATTTAATTTCCAATGCAATAAAATTTTCCAAAGAAGATTCGATAATTGAAATCAAAATTTTTGATGAAGATTCTGATGTTAAGATATCAGTTATTGATAACGGAGTTGGAATTTCATCTTCTGAAATACAGAACATTTTTGAATACAAAAAAGAAACGGTAAAAAAATTCAGACAGGTAGGCTCGGGCTTGGGGCTTTATATTTCAAAAAAAATTATTGCAATGCATGGCGGTAAAATAGAGGTACAATCTGTAAAAGGAAAAGGCAGCAATTTTACGGTATCATTGCCTAAAGCAAAAATTTGTTCTGAATTGGAAAAAGAAGTTGTTTGCGGATAGGCGGAATTTTATTCAAAACTAAAAGCGGAAGCTTTATGCTCCCGCTTTTTTTATAAAATCAAAAAACTATTTTTTCTTTACGTCTTTCAAGCTTAAACCGATACGGTGTTCTTGAGGAGTGAATTTTTTAATTAATACCTCAACTTCATCACCTATGGTTAAAACTTCAAAAGGATTGATGATTTCATCAGACATTTCAGCAACAGGAAGTAAAGCTTCTACGCCCGGGAAAATGTTGATAAAAGCGCCGAAGGTAGTTATTTTGTTTACACTTCCTTTGATGATTTGTCCTTCGCTGAATTCATCTTGAATTTTAATCCATGGATTTTCGCCCATTCTTTTTAAACTCAAGCTAATACGTTTTGTTTCTTCATCGATTTTAAGAATTTTAACTTGAAGATGTTCGCCAAGTTTGATTACATCGGAAGGATGTTTGATACGTTGCCATGAAATTTCAGAGATAGGAAGTAACCCATCAACACCATTAATGTCGATAAATACACCGAAATCAGCGATTCTTACAACTTCACCCTCTACTACTTGATCAATTTCCAAATCTTTGATTATGTTTCCGACGATTTGATCTCTTTGCTCTGCAAGAGCTTGTCTTTGGCTTAGGATAAGTTTATTTTTCTTAGCATCTGTTTCAAGAACTTTAACATCTATTTCTTGATTGATAAGACCGTCATGAGGAAGTCCTGTTCTTAATTGACTTGAAGGTACAAAGCCTCTTAATCCTGCAACTTCTACAACTACACCGCCTTTAACGATAGATATGATTTTTGCTGTTATATTTTCATTATTTCTTTTGATATCTTCAAGTTTGTTCCAGTTTTGAGCAAAAGCAACTCTTTTTAGTGATACAAAAAGCTGTCCTTGGTCATTTTCTTCTTTCAAGATATAAAATTCAGCAGAATCGTTTACTTTTACTACATCTTCAGCATCTTTAAAATCCACGTTTGAAAGTTCACGGAAAGGCAAGATAGCTTCTGTTTTTGAACCGATATCAACAAGAAAATGGTCATTTTCTCTTTTTACTACTGTTCCTTTTACAACATCTGCAACTTTAAAGCTGTAATCATACTGCATAAAAAGTTTTTCAAATTCAGATTGTGTATTCGGTTTTTCTAAAGTTTGCGTCATTTATTTTTCTCCTATTTCTAATATTATACGCTCAATAATTTCTTTAGGTGTTGAAGCGCCTGCTGTGATACCAATATTTTGGCACTGTTTCAACAAATTGTCATAATTTTCAAGTTCATCTGCTGTTTCAATATGAATAGTTTTTGTTATTTCACTCAAAATTTCTGCCAGATGAGTAGTGTTTGCACTGTTTCTGCCCCCTGCCACAATCATAAGTTCGGCGTCTTGAGCAAGTTTTACCGCTTCTTTTTGGCGATTTTTTGTTGCGGGACAAATTGTGTTAAAAACTACAATTTCTTTTGAAAGAGGCGTAATTTCAACTAAAATTTTATTTAAAAGTTCGATTTTTTGTGTGGTTTGAACTACTATTCCGATTTTTTCCGCGGATTTCAAATTTTCTTTAAGATTTTCCACTTCTTCAGGCTTTGAAATTACTATTGCGGGAATTTTGCCATATGAATCGGCATGCGCTTTTATTCCTATTACTTCAGGATGTTCCGCTTTGCCTATTATTATTACCTGATAGCCGTTTTTGCTTAGTTCGCTTGCTTTTTGCTGAACTTTTTTAACATCGGGGCAAGTTGCATCTATGACTTCGCATCCTGATTTTTGAATTTCTTTTACGATATTTGGAGAAACGCCGTGCGTTCTGATTATACAAATTCCGTTTTGGTCTACCGGAATTTCATTTACGGTCTTAATTCCCAATTCTTCAAGCATTGCGATAGCTTGAGCATTGTGAATCAATTCTCCTAGTATATAAACATTTTTATCGGGATTATTTTTTTTGACTTCTTTTGATAATTCGACGGCTCTTTTTACACCGTAACAAAATCCTGCTGACTTCGCTTGTATTATATTTTTCAGATTAAAATACCTGCCTTTTTTGAATTTGGTCAAAATTGACCTAAGTCAGTATAGACTGCTGAAATTTTTTTTTCAAGCAAGGCTTTATTTTTATAGAAATCAGAGCATGCAAAGGATTGTTTTGAAAAGCTTTGTTATTATACAGAGCGATTAGAAGAAAATTTTTATAAAGAATTTGAGGATTTGTAAAATTATATTTACAAAATGTCAATTATTTTCATGCGGGGTTTTAAAATAGCTATAATCCAATAAAGTCAGAAGATGAGAATTTTACGATTGCGAGTTTGTTGATATCAGGCATAATTTACTGCGCAATTGTCCCCGAAAGGAACACACCATGATAACAGCGATAAGACCATACACTCCACAAGTACGCCAAAATCAACCGAATTTTCAGAGAAAGTTTGAGGCTGATGAATTGAAAGGTGTTGTTGAAGGTTGTGACGTGACATTAAATGATGTTCAATTTTTTATAGGAGCAAAACATATTAAAGCAATAGACGGTGCTGATAAACAAATAGAAAAATTAGTACAAGACAATCCTGATAATGAGTGGGTTCAACATATTGCAAGAATATTCTATAAACATAACCCTAAGAAATAAAGCCCTGCATTTTATTTGAAGCGGTAGCTCCCACAACAGCACCTATACTCATTCCGAGAAGTGAGCCAAAAGCTCCGCCATGTTTTGCGCCGATTGCACCGCAATAGCCTATGCCCGCCGCTATTGATGCTACATTGATTCCTGATTTTACGGTTTGTTTTGCGGTATTTCCCGCTTGCTCAAAGAAATTGTTACCTTCTCCTGTTGCTTTGAATAGTTTTGGAAGTTCCAAAAGTGCTAGTGCGGCAACTCCAAAGATAGTGATTCTTTTCATTGTTCTGCCTGTAAGTTCTGCCAAAAGATTTGGGGCTTTTATTTCTCTTACAAACATCTTTTCACCAAATATATCCTTCACTTCGGATAATTTACTTTTGCCGTCAGATATATTTAAAGCTTTTTTAATCAATTTTCCGAAAGGCGTATTATACAAAGACTTGTCAGCTTTGTATAATTTTCTGACATTTTCAATACCTTTTTCACTTTTTACTTTATTAAAAAGACTCTGGAAGAAAGTGCCTTTCAACCACGAAAAATCGTGCTGAAATTCTTTTGTAACATAGGGGGCAGTGTATTTTTGTCCTGTCACGAAAGCTTTTGCTTGTCTGTAACCCGCTCTAACATCGCGCAAATCCTCGGGCAAAGTCATAAACGCAAGTCCTAAAGCGGTTGCAGCAGCTACATTTTCGCCATTATTAATTTTATCGGGAACAGATTGAAGTCTTCTTAAAGGGA
>JAEWLZ010000071.1 GCA_023457295.1 Cyanobacteria bacterium OH_PDB_112 | reverse complement strand
GTCTACTATCAAAACAGCCAAAGCTGTTTTAGCAAACAAACACTGGACTATGGCTCTTTTTCCTCAAGGAGGACGCCGCCGTAATGGAAAATTGAATAAAGTGAATAAAGGCTTTATAACTCTTGCAAAATTGACCAAAACAGATATTTTGCCGGTTGGAATAATTTTAAAAGACTATAAAATTGCAAAAAAACCTTTTGAGGGTGATTTAACCATAAAAATCGGAACGGTTATTTCTTATACATTAGAAACTGATGAAATTATGAAAGAATGGAAAAAACAAGTTTGCAATCTTGCAAATTTAGAAGATAATTCTCTCGAATTTGAAAATGAATTAGAAAACGAACAAATCCTGTCAAAATAGAGTAGAAGGGGCATAAAATGACAAATTTAACAATCGGCATAGATATTGGCGGCACAAAAATTTATATAGGCGTACTAAAAAATGATGAATTAATAGTCGAACCTTTTAAATTTTCGACACCAAAAACTCTTGAAGAATTGGTAAATATAATAACAGGGAGTGTTGAAAAGATTTTAGCAAAATACCCGGAATGCAAAACCGTTGGTATTGCAACCGCAGGAGCTGTCAATAAAGAAGGAACAAAAATTGTAGGTTCTACGGGAAATATGCCTGAAGGCTATAACACTATCGACTTTAAAGAAATTTTATCAAGTAATTTCGGCTTAAATGTCTTAATTGAAAATGACGCTAATGCAGCTGCATACGCCGAATATAAAGTCGGAGCTGCAAAAGGACAACAAAATACAATAACCGTAACTCTTGGAACAGGAATCGGCGGAGGAATAATAATTGACGGCAAACTTCTTAAAGGGAAATCAGGAGTCGCGGCAGAAATAGGACATATGCACCTGTCTGAAACACCCAAACGTCAATGTACATGCGGAAGCTTTGATTGTTGGGAATCATACGCATCTGGCACAGGCTATGCCATTAATGCCAAAGAAATGGCTCTTGAAATCCCTCAAAAAGACAGGGGATATTTAAAAGATAAAAACATTGACGAAATAACGTCTTTTGATGTTATTGAAGGAAAAAAACAAGGTGACCCTCTTTGCAAAAAAATTCACGAAAGATGGGAAAATCTTGTATTTAAAGGACTTATTGCTCTCGGAAATATCTTTGACCCTGAAAGTATTGTTATTTCAGGCGGTATGGTAGATTGCCTTGATTTGAAAAAAATTGAAGAAAAACTAAATAAAGAAGTCGCCGCATCATCCAAAATTAAACTTCTTCGCGCGCAAGCAGGAAATTTTTCAGGAATGATAGGCGCTGTTTTACTTGCTGAAGAAAAATTCGGCGTTTAATTCCTTCGATTTTTATCCCAAATCAGAAAGCTTTTTACCAGCTAAAATGTGCAGGTGTACATGAAAAACTTCTTGACCTGCTCCGCTTCCGTTGTTTATAACCGTACGAAAATGCTCTATACCGAGAGATTTCGTAATTTCACGGGTCGAAAATAAAAGTTTGCCTAAAATAACTTCATTATCTACATCTGAAAGCTTGTCATAGTGCCTTTTGGGTATAACCAAAATATGCGTTGGAGCTTTTGGATTAATATCCTTAAAAGCTAGTATATCTTCATTTTCAAAAACAATTCCTGAAGGGATTTGTTTTTGAGCTATTTTACAAAAAATGCAATCTTCTTTATACATAAAATCTTCCTCTAAAATCTTCTATAATAAAATTCTATAATAATAAAATACCTTTTGTCCAAAAATTAACTTTAATAAATTTTTACTAAATGGTCTTTTTAGAGGATGAGTCAAAAAAGAACATGTTGTAATCTTCATATATACAGCTTGGAAAAAGCTTTGGTGGGATGAGGATGAAGTGAAAAAATTTAAATTTAAACTTCAAGTTGTACTTGATAAACGCCAAAAAGAGTTGGAAGATAAACAACTGGAAATGGCAAAAGTACAAGCCCGATTGAAAGAGCAGGAATGTGAGCTTGAACGGCTCATATGTTCCCAAAATCAGACCAGAGAAAACCTTGAAAATATGTTGTCTCAAAATCAAAGCATTGATTTTATGTCAATCAAGGTTCACCAGGATTATATTGAAAAATTATCTGACGATATTCGGATGCAACACAAAATAATCGCTGATACTGAGCAAGAGCTGGAAGCCAAACAGCTGGAAGTTATAGAGGCGCTAAAAGGAACAAAAACCCTTGAGAAACTTAAAGAAAAACAATTCAAAGAGTTTATTGCGGAGTTTGAGTTTTTACAACAAAAAGAACTGGAAGATGTAACACAAGCCAGATTTAGATTCACAAACGGGGAAAAGGTTATCTGATGACTATCGGAACAAATGACATTCTAAATACATCCATCGAAATCACAAAAGAAAAATCTGTAAAAAAAGATTATACAACAGAAGATTTTTCAGTGATTTCAAATCAATTTGCGGGCATTTTTAACAACCAGTTCATGACAAATTTTCAGAATCAGTTTAATTATAATCAAACTAATAAAAAAACTGATTTTATGGCAAATATGGCAACTTCTATGACGGAAAATAAATATTATCCTCCGTCAAATAATGTTGTTAATCAAAATACTGAGCAACAAACTGTTAAATATCAACAAAATAATGAACAATCAAAATCTTACGCTTCTGATTCCAAGGTTGAAAATTCTTCAAGTACTCAACAAAATGTTGAGCAAAATCAAAAACAAACTCAAAATCAAACTGAACAACCAAAAACAGAAACAACACAAAATAGCTCAACTCAAACTGATGCAACAACAGAAGAAAAAACAACAGAACCTTCAAAAACAAATTCTGAAGTTGAGGATAAAACTGATGCTGCAGCTACCGACTTAAAAGGTATGGTAAGCGTTGACCAAAATGCGGAAACAGAAAAAGCTGAAGCATTAAAAGTAAAGATAAAAGATAAAGAACTAAAAAAAGTTAATGAGTTAACCGAAGAAACACAACTTGAAGTATCAAATAATACTGATACTTTAAAAACTCTTGAAGATAATACGAAAAAAATTTCCACTATTAACACTACCGAAAAATCTGAAAAATTAGAAACTTCAGAAAATTTAGAAACTAAAACAATAAAAATCGAAGACATAAAAGTAAACACAAACAAAAAAGAAGTTTCTGAAAAAGAAGAAAAAGAAGATTCTAAAGTTGATAAAAAAGCGGAAATAAAAACTGAAACTCAAGAGGTTCCAAAAGAAAGTATTGAAAGGCTTACCGCGAATGTTTTAGAAGGCGCAACAGAAGAAAATAACACTATAAAAAAACTTTTAAATAAAGATATAAACAAAAATGCAACTTCTGAAAAAGAACATAATCAGGCAAAATCAGCAGTAGAATTTAAAAATCCTGCTGCTTTCACAAATCAAAATTCTGAACAAAATTCAGGTTCAAACCCAAACAGCCAAAACTCTTCAAAACACACCTTTTTAAAAGAACTTTTGCCGTTTGACGCATCTTCTGTTATGAAAAATACTATCAATACACATACACCTTTTCATGGTGTTATGCAAAATAATCAAACAAATACTATTATGCAAAAAAACATAGCAGAGCAGGTTATGAATCAAATTAAAAGCAAAATAGATAGTGAAACAACTCAATTATCTATGATTTTAAAACCTGAAAATATTGGAAAAGTCACTTTGAATATTATGAATGAAAGAGGAGTTTTGAGTGCAGAAATCAAAACAGAATCAAGAGAAGCAGCAGAAGCTTTAAATAAAAATATAAATGATTTAAAAGAAACACTTAAACAACAAGGTGTTGTTTGTACAAATCTGGTTGTAAAAGTTGAAGAGTCTCAAAAATCAGAAACTCAAGCAAATTTAAATCAACAACAAGATAACTCTCCAAAGAATTTTGAACAAGGAGGAAATGCTCAAAATTCTAACGAAGGTACATTCCAAAACAGCACACACAAAAATACAAATACAGCAAAAACAGAAATTAAACAAAACATACAAGAAGAACAAGACACTCAGGCTCAAACAAAAGCCGAAGACAAAGGGTTAGTAGATTACAGGGTTTAAAAAAAAATTAAAAGGGGAGAAAATAGAAAATGACCAGTCCAGCAGTACAAAATCAAATGCTAAACATTAATGCAAGTGCCAGCTCTGCATATGCTTCTAAAAGCAAAGTCGGAGACAGCAATCTTGGCAAAGATGCTTTTTTAAGATTAATGATTGAACAAATGAAAAGTCAGGATCCTTCAAATCCGACTGATAATTCTCAAATGATTACTCAAACAGCTCAATTTACACAAATAGAACAACTTCAAAATTTAAATTCAAATATAAGCACTATGAATTCTTATACTCAGCTAAACAATATCATGGACAGATATGTAGAACTTAAAGATGCCAAAGGTGGAGCAGCTATAACAAAAGGTGTTGTATCAGAAGTAAGAGTAAACGGCAATGACGTATCATTAGTTTTAAATGGTCAGCCTGATACAACTTATCCTTTATCACTTGTTACAAAATTCCGAGACGCAGTAGTAGGAGATCCTATTGAAAAGCCAACTGTAACAACGCCTGAAAAAAATACTGTAAATAAAGAAAATTATAGAGGACTACTAGGAAATTAAATACGGGTTAAAAAAATAAAATAATTAACAGACTATAAATGGAGGGGGAAAACTCAAATGTCACAAGGGTTTTATACAGCAATGAGCGGGATAACGTCATCCCAACAGAAAATTGACATAATATCGGATAATATCGCAAACATAAATACTGTCGGATTCAAAGAATCCATGATTAACTTTTCTGACGTATTTGCCAAAACAATTACTTTAGGTTCTGCACCAACAAGAAGTCTTGGTGGTACAAACCCTATGCAAATAGGTTTGGGAACAAAAGTTGCAAGCATAAGCAAGAATTTTTCAAGCGGTACCCCGCAATCAACAGGTGTTATTTCTGACCTTTATCTTGACGGTCAAGGTTACTTCTGTGTTCAAGGCGCAAACAGTGAAGTTTTGATGACAAGAGCAGGAAACTTTACTGTAGACTCTGACGGATATCTAACTACCTCCAACGGAAACAAAATCCTTGGAACCTCTACATCCTACTCTATTGACAGTTCAACTACTCCAATAAGAATCCCTCCTATGCTTACACTTTCAACTCAAGGAAACAGCAGAGCTGTAAACTTCCTCACAAATACACCCCTGAATGAATTGAATGCTTTAAAATTTGAAAAAAGTACAAGCGCAACTGCAACAGATTTTATGGTTGAAATTACATACAGCGGCGGCGTAAAACAAATACCTGTAAATATAGCTAGTGCCAATAATCTTCAACAAATTATGGATGCAGTTAACACTGCTATAGATACAGGTTTAGGAACTCCTAATGTGGGAAGTAGTGCACACGGCATTCAACTTAATGCAACAGTGCCTACTAATGGAACACTATCTTTGACTGTAGATAAAGCTTTTTCAAGTACGACAGTTGGAATGACAACCATAACAAGAATTTCCAAAGTACAGCTGAGATCTGTTAGCAGTAACTTTGGTAACGAAACAAAACTTGCGGCAGTAGCAGGATCTGATTCAAATATATCTGATCCGGGGAACGGAACTATTACCTATACCAGTAAAGTTCTCGACTATGAATCAACTGTAGGTCCTGCCGATAACGTATTGAACGCAAGCAAACTTGTATCATATTATATATCGGGTGATGGTTCAATAGAAGCTACTTATTCTAACGGTGATAAAATTTCAACCGAGATAAATCCTGTAAATAAACAAATTCAGATGATTTATAAAATGGCAAACGGTACTGAAATTGCTTATGACGATATAACTATCAATGCAAATATAATCGAACCCGCAAACTTACAGTTGCAACTCGCATCAGTTGTAAACGATAACGGTTTGATTGCTTGCGGAAATAATAGTTTCAAACCAGGTCCGAACGCCGGTGAAGTAATGTATTCTGTTGCAAGCAGCAACGGTTTTGCGAAAGTAACAAGCGGTTCTCTGGAATCTTCAAATGTAGATTTGACAAAACAATTCGCAGAGTTAATCGTAGCCCAAAGAAGTATTGAAGCAAACTCCCGTACTTTTGATACGGTAAGCAGAGTGCTTCAAGGCTTAATTCAAATGGGCAGATAATTTTTAACCCATAATAACTAACCTTTCTTGACTTGTATGAGGAGGCTTGGAAAAGCCTCTTTTTTTTATTTTATTTTATCCTTAATAAAATCGGCAAATTCTTTGTCAAAAATAGGGAAATGTATTTTAATCCAATCAGACAAAATTAAACATAAGTGAAGTGAATATGTATTAATAATTTCTTCTTTGGGATTATTATCAACATTCACATAAAAATAACTATACCTGATTTGCTCATAAGTTTTAGTAAAATATCTATGAGCATCTTTATGTTCCAAAATGTTTTTATAACCGTATTGTTCCATATAATTTTCTTCAGTTTGAAAATGATTCGCTACATAGGAATCAAGTTTTTTCAATATTTTTTTTATTTCTGCTTTATTTTTATTTTCAATTACAACGCAACAAAGCTCATTTACCGCATCAACAATATCTTTATGTTGATTATCTATTTCTTCTATGCCGGTTAATAAATTTTCATCCCAAAGAATAAGCTCACACATTAAAAACTCCAAAGAAGCTGTTTTGCAATTTATTCTTATATAACATCTTCAATCAAAAAATTCATTACCATATTTCAGGGACAAAAGAATAACTATATAGACTATACTCGACCATACATATCTTCAAATCGAATTATGTCATCTTCTGAAATATAATCACCTTTTTGAACTTCTATTATGCTCAAAGGCTCTTGGTAAGGATTTTGCAAAGAATGTTTAGCCTGAAGGGGTATATCAATACTTTGACCCGCTTCCAACATATATTCTTCATTTTCAAGAATAACTTTTGCTCGTCCCGAAATAACAACCCAATGTTCACTTCGATGATTATGCATCTGAATTGATAATTTTTGTTTCGGGTTAACTTGAATTTTTTTGATAAGATAGCCTTCTCCGCCTTCAATACAAGTATAAAAACCCCAAGGACGAAAAACGGTTTTGTGAATCATAGTCAAATCACTGCCCTGTTTTTTAAGCTCGTCAAAAACTTTTTTTACATCTTGAGTGTTATTTTTGTCACAAGCCAAAATAGCATCTTCCGTTTCAACCAAAACAACATTATCAAGCCCGACAGCGGCAATACATTTTGAATTTGAATAAATCAAAGAATTGGTTGACCCTACATTGACAATCTGCCCACTCATAACATTTTTTGATTCATCTTTTTGAGAAATATCATAAATAGATTGCCAAGAACCTAAATCATTCCAATCCGACTCAAGAGGCAAAAGAGCAATTCTGTCTGATTTTTCCATCACAGCATAATCTATTGAAATAGAAGGCATTTTATCAAATGAATCAAAAGTTACACCGTCATTGCTTTCTAAGTACTCAAGATTTGCCATAGCAAGTGATATATCAGGGCAATATTTTTCAAATTCTTTTAAAATAACAGACCCGCTAAACATGAAAATACCGCTATTCCAATAATAAATACCCGAATCGACATATTCTTGAGCCGTCTTTTCATCAGGTTTTTCTTTAAATTCATCAACTTTAAAAGCATTCTCTGTAAGCGATGATTCAGCTTTTATATATCCATATCCGGTGTCAGCAAAAGAAGGTTTTATTCCGAATGTAACTATATTCCCTAGTTTTGCAAGCTCATAACCTTTTTTTACCGTAGAACTAAATTTTTCATCATCTAAAATTAAATGATCTGAAGGCATAACCAAAAAAACAGCATCTGTTATGGTTTTCAAGCAATAATCAACACCCATAGCAATTGCGGGAGCAGTATTTTTTGCAGTCGGCTCTGACAAAATTTGAACAGGTATATCCCCCAATTGACTCAACTGCATTTTAATATCACCTGAGTGTTTTGTATTTGTAACGGTAATAATCTTATCGGGAGAAGTGAGTTTTTGCAGCCTTAAAAAAGTGTTTTGAAACAAACTGTTTTGTGAATTCAATTTTAAAAGCTGTTTCGGGTAAAGTTCTCTGCTCATCGGCCAAAGTCTGGCTCCTGAACCTCCTGCTAATATTAATCCTATTAAATCTTTCATTTTAAGCTCCATTCATTCCAAATTTTCTAAATAATCATAATACTCATTACCTTTTATATGATTGATTTTTTTAAGCATTTCTTCTTTTGATATAAAACCTTCAAGATAAGCTATTTCCTCAAGACAAGCGATTTTTTCTCCTTTGTTTTCTTCCATAGAATAAACAAAATTACTCGCCTTTAAAAGAGATTCATG
>JAEWLZ010000070.1 GCA_023457295.1 Cyanobacteria bacterium OH_PDB_112 | reverse complement strand
ACCGATAAGGCATCCAAACGATACTCTATAGATGATAAAAAGTTTTTAAAATCTTCTATCTCATATTTTATTGAATTATATTCCTCTATTTCTTGAGATATATCTTTTTTTAAATTAATAATTTTTTTTTGTATTTCTACTAAGTCATCTTTTTGAACATTTTGCACCTGCTTATTTTTCAACATCAATTCTATTTCATTATTTATATTTATTATCTCTTCTTCAAATCCTTGTAACTCTTCCTTAAGTTTTTGTGAATTAGTTTCAAAATCAGCCGTACCCAAAATTTTAAAAATCTGATTATATTCACCATCTAATTTACTGTAATCTTTTTCCTTTATTGACAATAATTGCTTTAATTCTATAACATCATATTCATCAATTCCAAAAATTAAATCACTTATAGCCTGCCTTTTTGCATTACTTTCAGGATAACTTTGTGCAAGAAAAATTTTGTTTGAGGCTGTTTTTTGGTCTTCATAAATCAATCTTAATATTTCATGTATTGTTATATTTACTTCGTTCGATACTTTTTCTTCTGGGAATCCTAATAAAGAAAAAAGTGCCATAGAAAATGATTTCCTATCATCGCTTCTTCTGTGGTTGTATCTTAGCCATTCGCTTTTATCTAATAAAGAATCTTCATAGCCACCATTATAAAATTCAATTGCAGGATGTACGCCATTTTCCCCGATCCCCCTTTTCAAAGTATAATTTTTATTATTTATTGTAAAATCGCCATAAACAACATCACACTTAGCAAATACTGACTTCTTTTCGCCTATGTCTCCGCCTAAAAGATAAATTATAGTTTCAATTATTGTCGATTTACCAGTTTCATTTCCACCTCTAATAATATTTACACCTTCATGAAATAGTTCATCAAAGGCAATATGAGTTCCTTTTTTAACAATTAGCCTATTAAGCTTAAGACTTGGATTATACTGCATCATATCTATACTCCATTAAAGTTGTTCTGGCCTTTAAACCTCCCGTTCCATAAAAATTAATCTTTGGCAATTCTTCTATTAAAAACTTATACCAAACTTCCTGTTTTAATTTTGAAGTACTAATTAAGTCTAAAATTTCATTATTTAAATTTCCTCTTACAAAAATCAGATTCACTTTTTTAAAATTATCTTCCTTAATAATCCCTTTAGCTAAAAGGGATGTTACACAATATTCTTGAATAGGATATAAATCAAATAATAATTTGCTAGCTAAAGGTAAATTTTCATATGGCTCTTTTATTTTTTTTAATTCTTTCTTGTACCCAGAAAGATGTTGAGGTAATGGTGCTATATCTTTCAAAAGATGAGGGAATAACATATAGAAATCCAATAATCTTAATAAGTCAAAAGAAATTTCCCCCACCTCTATATCATTAAGAATGGATAACATCCGGAATGTACAGTGATTGGCATCTTTTAATGGGTGATATATCAACATTCCTAACTCCATTCAATATGGCAATTACCTGTAAGAAAATATAACATTCCTCTTATTTCTTGATAATCTTGCTCAAATACTGTATCACTTAATTTTTCAAACATATATGTAATCACTTCATCAACCGCATTTTCAACATCAGGTAATGGTGCATTACATTTTATAAGTGGTTTAACTTTCGCATCATATTTACCTTTTAATAAAGCCAAGATAGAAGCATAATATTTTTGTGCTGTTTCGGAAAAATTATTTTTTGTTAATTTCATTGAGAATTTTGTTTTTAACTCCTTGGCTTCATTAATGTCGTATTCTCTATTCGCATTAATTAATTTGGTTTCTAAATTTCTTGGGCTGTTATATTCTGCAGGTTGCATAAAATGATTCAATTTTTCTATGACATCTTTAAAGGATGAATCGTATAAAGTTTCTTCGGTCATTTGTAAAAGTTGGTTTTTAAAATCAGAAATAGTTGTTTCTTTGCTAATATAAAGATTTTTAGGAGAAGATCCATATACATTAATAACTTCTGCTTGATAATTAACAGAGTTGTTACCATTATTTTGTTGAAGCATTGTTATTTACCGTTATAGTTTCTGCTTGATAATTAACAGAGTTGTTACCATTATTTTGTTGCATTTTTATAGTTTTATTTTTTATATTTTCTTTTTTACAATATTGAGCCCACATTATAAAAACGCCAATAACTGTAAAAACCAATGTAAGTAATGCTATTTCATTTCCAGTCATCCTAATCCTCACTGTATTTTTGCATAGTGAAATTATATCAAAAATATAAAATATTATTTAATTTATTAAGTTTTATTTAAACCAAGGATTTATTTCAAATCTTACATAATGTGTATTATTAGTATCTTTCGAATAAATCACTAAGCACGATTAGATTGCGAATCCAACTCCCGCATTTTTCACAAAAAATTCTTTTGCAAACGCCACTTTTGCCTCAAAATCTGTACAATGACAAGGATAAATTGCTTCAATATCATATTTTTTAAGATGAGAAATGATTTTTTGCAAAATATCACAAGGAGTATCACAAAGGTGGAAACCACCTATTATTGCTGAAATTTTCTTTTGTCCAGAAAGTGTGGCGGCATAATCGACTATATTGCAAATGCCTGAATGCGAACAGCCTGTGATTATTGAAATACTATCTTCTGATTGGTACAAAAGAGCGGAATCTTCCCACACAAAATCATCATTTAAAGTACCATCTTTTTCAATGTGGCAAATTGGCTCTTGTGCTTCAAAGTCGTTATTTCGCGGTATTTGCCCCAAAAAAATCATACTTTCTGATATTTTATATGGTTCTATCGTTGTTTTTATTTCGAAGTGTTTTTCAAGTTCTGCCCTTGTGATATTCATACCAATATTTGCACAATCTTGTTCAGTTTTGGATAAAAAAGAATCAGGATGCGTCAGTAAAACAGGTTTTCGAGCAGCTGTCGGTGCGATTTGTTCAATATAATGCTTGAGCCCGCAAGTGTGGTCATAATGCCCATGGGACAAGACTATATAGTCCAAATCCGAAAGATCTATGCCGAGTTTTTTTGCATTGTGAATAAAAACATCGGTTTCGCCCGTATCAAAAAGAATTTTCTTGCCGTCAACTTCGATATAAAAACTAAGACCGTGCTCAGCTAAGAGTTGTTTGTGTTCAAAAATCGAATCGTCAACCAAGACGGTCAGTTTCATATCTTTTCCTCAATTAGTGTCCGCCGCAGCCACCATTCCCGTGGTCACAGCCATTTACGCCTATAACCAGTGTACCATTCAAATAATCTGTTACAACTTTTTCAGGATCTTCTGATGGACATCCTGCAATCACTTTGATTCCGTTCGCAGTGAAAATTTGTTGTGCGTGTCCACCCATACCACCTGCCAAAACCAAAGTTGCGCCTTGCTCTGCAACCCAAGGAGGCAAAATCCCCGGTGCGTGTTCAGGGCCTTCTTTAGCTTCTTTTGAGATGATAGTTTTTGTCGCCTCATCAATTTCGATGAAAACAAATTTTTCGCAATGCCCAAAATGTTGGCAAAGTTTTTCATTGGCTGTTGGAATTGCTATTTTCATAATTTTTCTCCTATATTTCTCCATATATTTTGTATTTCTTTAGAAATTTCGCTTTCAGGCAAAAACTCTATTATGGTCTGTTCTTGTATCATCGCATTGGTAAAATCCTTGCTGTAATTGATTTTGCCTACGACCTCAATGTTATTTCCTGAGCAAAAATCTTCCATTTTTTGTGAAAGTTGTGGATTCAGGTCAAATTTATTGATGCAAACACAACTTTTTACCCCAAAATGCCTCGCAAGTTCCAAAACTCTTTTTGTGTCGTGAATGCCAGATATTGTAGGCTCTGTAACCACCAAAACAATATTTGCCCCCGAAAGAGAAGCTATAACTGGGCATCCGATGCCTGGTGAACCATCAACAATAATATAGTCGCATCCATCTTTTTGCGCCAAAATCCTCGCGTGGTTGCGGATTTTGGTTACGAGTTTGCCCGAATTTTCTTCGGCAACTCCAAGTCTAGCGTGTATTAATTTGCCAAATCGAGTCGAAGATTCGTACCATTCTCCTGATAGTTTGTCCTCAAATTTGATAGCGTCACTTGGACAAAAATGATGACAAACGCCGCATCCTTCGCATTTTATTGGGTCGATAACAAAATCATCACACACCGCATCAAATCGGCAAACTTCTTGGCATTTCCAGCATTTTATACATTTTTGTAAGTCTATTTGTGCTTCTTTTCCGCCCAAAAAGTCATTTGTAGCATCAACTGTCGGCTTGAGAATCAAATGCATATCAGCCGCATCGACATCGCAATCTACAATTATTTTGTTTGGGATAATTGAACAAAGCGCAGCTGTAATGCTTGTTTTACCCGTTCCGCCTTTGCCACTTATAACGACAATTTCTTTTACCATTGTCCACCTCCGCAAATCGAAACCAATGGTGCAAAGGCTTCTTGATATTCAGGCAAAACATCCACAATTAGCTCGCCTCTTGAATAGCACTCTGCAATTTTTCTGTCATCTTTCAATTTAGTTAAAATTTCAACTTCTTGTTCCGCGGCAAAATTTTCTATTAGGTAGTCATTCTCGCAAGAACGGTTAATGACAATACACATACGTTTTTGAAGTTTTTTCATCACATCTACAGCTAGATTGAGGTCATATAGCCCAAAAGGAGTCGGTTCTGTCACCAAAATTACAAAATCCGCTCCGTCAACTGCCGTAATTACAGGGCAAGAAGTTCCCGGCGGACAATCAAGGATTTGCAGAGAAGCATCAGAAGATTTTTTGACAGCTTTTATCAAGGGCGGTGACATAGCCTCGCCGATTCGGGATTTGCCATGGATAAAAGTCAAATTACCCGATTTTCCGCTTTCGATTTCACCCAATTCTCTTTTTCCGATTTCGATCGCGCCTGTTGGGCAAACAAGCCAACATCCGCCGCAACTATGACAAAGCTCGGGGAATACAAGCACATTATTTTTGATGAGCGCTAACGCGTTGAAGTTGCAAATTTCTTTGCACTTGCCGCACGCGATACATTTTTCTTTGTTGATTTCGGGTACCTCAAGAAATACTTTTTCTGACGTTTCAATTTCAGGCTTCAAAAAAAGATGACAATTAGGCTCTTCGACATCACAGTCCAAAAGGGCAACACCCTCTTTCTTTTGAGAAAGAAGATGTGCCAAATTGGCTGCGATTGTACTTTTGCCTGTCCCGCCTTTTCCTGAGGCTATAGCAATTTTCATTTTTGCCCAAGTTCTGCGATTCTGTTTTTGATTGCATCAAGGCGAGTTTCACAAGCTTTTTGCTGATTTTGAAGCAAAGTCAACTCATCAACTTGAAGTTGTCCTCGCATCCTACCTTGCCCTAGTCCTTGACCTCTTCTAAAGCCCATACCTTGCCTTTGACAATTTGCGCTGTTTTGTCCTGCGCCATTGCAATTTCCATTTCTTCTGCCTGTCATAGCCCCCAAGCCTATTGGTCCTGTCCCATCTTTATTTGGCATAATTTTGCCCTCCCTTTTCTTTTGATAATTACATCCAGTGTCCTTCGACATCTGCTGATAAAGTTTCTTTTAGCTCGTTTTTAACATACTTTTCTATTGCTTCTTTTACTGTAGTTTCTTCTGCTAAGTATATTTTCACGTCAGCTGCTTTCAGTACCCTAAAAGCTTTTGGCCCACAATGTCCCGTAATTAAAGCTTCTATATCATAATTTAGGACATTTTGCGCTGCTTGAATTCCGGCTCCTTGGGCAGCCTCAAAGTTTTGGACATTGTCAACAAACTCAATATCACCAGATTTCAAATCATAAATAATAAAGCCTTTTGCCCGACCGAACCTCAAATCAACTGCATCTTGAAGGGTTTTTCCTTTTGCACTTATTGCTATTTTCATGATAAACTCCTCTTGTAGGTTAATATTAACATATCACTTAACAATTATAATTGTCAAGTGAGCTTTAATTTTTACAATTATTTGTTATACTAAAAATATGGAAATGAACGACGACTTGCCTGTATACCCAATGGGTGTTGCGGCACATCTTTTGAATCTTCACCCCAGAACTCTGCGAATATATGAGGCGGAGGGGCTTATTACGCCTAAAAGACAAGGCGGCAAAAGAATGTTTTCCAAGAATGACCTTGAGCGTATCGAGTGTCTTCGCAAGCTTATCCATGAAGAAAATATTTCTATTCCCGGAATAAAAAAACTTTTAGATTTTGCTCCTTGTTGGAAGCTCAAAAATTGCCCCGAAGAAAAACGAAAAAGATGCTGTGAAATCAGTGGAAAAAAGAAAAAATGTTGGGAGTTTTCGCAAAAAACCTGCGAAAAGTCTTGTAAAAATTGTGAAATTTATCAAAGAGAAAATCCATAAAAGTTTAACCCTTGACAAAAAGTGGAAAAGTGATAATATCTATATAAGAATATAAATATATAGATATTATTTAATACAAGGAGGTCTATTATGACTAAAGTATCAGAATTCACAGATTCAAGTTTCGACAGAGAAATACAAGGGGCAACAACACCTGTATTAGTTGATTTTTGGGCACCTTGGTGTGGTCCTTGCAGGATGCAAGCCCCCATTCTTGACGAAATAGCAACAGAATTTACAGGAAAAGCTAAAATTGCTAAAATAAATGTGGACCAAAATCAATTCAAGGCGGAAGAATTTGGTATTTCAGGAATTCCTGCTTTGTTGGTGTTCAAAAATGGCAAATTAGTTGAAAGATTGGCAGGTTTGCACCAAAAATCACAACTAAAAACAGTACTCGAAAAACATATTTAGGGGCAAAAATGGAAAATAAAACTGAAAATCTACTCGAAATATTCAAGGCGTTGTCTTGTAAAGCGAGGTTTGATATTGTGGTTGGTCTTATCAACCACCACGAATGCAATGTGACAAAAATGGCTGAGAAATTACAAATTCCTCAGCCTAATGTTTCGCAGCATCTAAACATACTTAAAAACGCGAAAATAATTGAAGGTTTTCGCAAAGGAAATCAAATTTGTTATCAGGTTACAAATGAGCAAGTCAAAAAAATAGTTGAAGTATTGGACTTGGAATGCGAAAAATAAATTTATTTTTAGTTATATTTGTTTTAATATTTGCGCCTTTGACCGCTATGGCAGAAGATGCGGTGTCACTTCCTGATGCTGTAAAAATAGCACTAGCAAACAACAATAATATCAAAGCAATGCGAAGTGCTCTATCCGCAAGTGAACGAGATATCGGCATAGCTCGCAGTGCTATGATGCCAAAAGTCCGAGCAGGAGAGGATTTTATCAGCACAAATAATCCGGCTCAGGTTTTTGCCTACAAACTAAACCAAGGTGCTTTCAAATCAAGTGACTTGGCAAATGCTCCCGGGTCTTTTAATAATCCGGGCAATTTGACCAACTTTTTGACCGGAGTATAC
>JAEWLZ010000069.1 GCA_023457295.1 Cyanobacteria bacterium OH_PDB_112 | reverse complement strand
TGCTGCGCCTGTCCCAAGGGGTGTACCGCGCCAACAGCATCGCGGCCATCGGCATTGCCGCGCACGAGTGCGGTCACGCGCTGCAGCAGCACCATGGCTACGGCCCGCTGAAGCTGCGCACGGCGTTTGTGCCGGTGGTAAACATCGGCAGCAACCTGTATTTCCTGATCTTCCTGCTGGGGATGATCTTCAGCTGGCGGCCGCTGATGACCGTGGGCATCGTGTGCTTCGCGCTGACGCTGGTGTTTTCGCTGGTTACGTTGCCAGTGGAGTTCAACGCCAGCAAGCGCGCCATGGCGGTGCTGGCTGAGCGCGGCTATGTGGATGAGCAGGAGCTGCGCGGTGTGCGTGCCGTGCTCAACGCGGCGGCGCTGACCTATGTGGCGGCTGCCATCAGCAGCCTGCTGCAACTGGTGCGGTTGCTGATCCTCTCCCGCAACAGCCGGGATTGAGCCGCAGGATCGATGCCCTGCTCCCACAACTACCCTCAGGAGAAGGAGGCCCGCCCGTGGATGCGATGATCCGCGTTTCGGTGCGCGAGCTGGTCGCCTTCTCCTTTGTTGCACCGGATATTATGCCTGGCGCGAGCATGGCGGATCTGCTGGCGGGTACCCAGGCGCATCAGGCGCGGGAGGCTCGGGTGGCGGATACGTTTGTGCTGGAAAAACCCCTGCGCGCCGAGGTGACGAGGGGCGACAGCCGCGTAACGGTGTACGGCCGCATGGATGCCTTCCGGGACGGAGAACCGCCCTGCGTGGAAGAGATCAAGCTGTGCCGCAAGCCTCCTGCCGCGGCGCTGCCTGAGCATCGGGCGCAGGCGGTGGTGTATGGTGCGCTGCTGGCGCTGGAGGCGCCGCTGGACGCGGTGGATTTGCAGATCGTCTACGTCAATGAGGAAGGCGAGATGCAGCGCGTGTTCCCGGAACGGGTGGCACGCGAAACGCTGCTGACCGAGTTTTGGGCGATGCTGGATGCCTGGCTGGTGTATGCCCTGCGGGAGGCGGCGCACCGGCAACGCCGGGATGAGAGCCTGCGCGCGCTGCCCTTTCCTTTTGCAACCTACCGCGCGGGGCAGCGGGAGCTGGCGGTGCAGGTGTATACGGCCATCACCCGGAAACGGCGGCTGTTTGCCAGCCTGCCCACCGGCACGGGCAAAAGCGCGGCGGTGCTGTTTCCCGCACTCAAGGCGCTGGGCGAAGGCAAAACCCGCAAAATACTCTACCTGACCGCGCGCAACACCGCGCGCCAAAGCCCGCTCGCGGCGCTGGAGCGCATGCGCGCGCAAGGGCTTCACGCGCGCATCAGCACGCTGACCGCGCGTGAGAAACTCTGCCCCGCCCCCGCCCGCTGCCACCCGGACGCTTGCCCGCGCGCGCGGGGTCACTACCTGCGCCAGCCGCAGGCCATTGAGCAGCTGCTGGCTACCGATGCCATCTGGACGGAGCCGGTGATCACAGCGGCGGCCGACGCGCAGCACATCTGCCCGTTTGAACTGGCGTTGAGCCTGCTGGAGCTGGCGGATGTGCTGCTGCTGGACATGAACTATGCCTTCGACCCTTTTGCGCAGGTGATCCGCCTGTTCAAACGGGGGAAAGATTTTACGCTGCTGATCGACGAAGCGCATCATCTGCTGGAACGCGTGCGGGAGAACCATTCCGGTGCGCTGGACACGCGCGAATTGCGCCGCCACCGGGCGGTGCTGGGCAAGGCGCTGCGCCGCACCCACCCGATCTATCGCCAGCTGAGCGCGCTGCTGGGCGCGCTGGAAAACTGTGGCGCGGCCGAGGGCAAACCGCTGCCAGGCGAAGGCCAAGGCATGGCGACGCCCGCCCCGGTCAACGGGCAGGGTGCGGCCGCCCCACCGGCCGACGCGCCTGAAGGGGAGCTGCCAGCCCTGCAGGGGCGTTTCGGGGAAAGTGATACCCCGCCAGTCGCGGGTGCCAGCGAGGCGACCGAGCCGCGCACGCGCGAGCTTCGCCTTGCGGATGTACCCGACGCAGTGCTGCGAACCGCGCAGGCGGTGAGCGAGCAAATCCCCGCGCTGCTGGAGGCCGTGTTGCCAACGCCGGAGTGCCGCCAGAGCGTGGCGGAACTGGGGCGGATGCTGCTGGGCTTCCTGTATGCGGCGGGGCATTTTGGCGAGCGCTACGCGGCACTGTTGACCTGCCATGGGCGGGAGCGGCTGCTGGAGCTGTATTGCCTCTCCCCGGCCGAAACCATCGCCCAAACCACCAAGGGGCTGCGTGGCGCGGTGTTCTTCTCTGCCACGCTTTCGCCGCTGGAAGCCATGCGCGATTTGCTCGGGGGCAGCGAGGCGGATGCGTGCTTTGCTTTGCCCTCTCCCTTCCCGCAAGAGCGGCTGGCGGTGGTGCGCAGGCGCGTGCCGACGCGCTACGCCGCCCGGGCAGGCAGCGCCGCGCGCGTGGCGCAAAGCATCGCCGAGGCGGTGAACGCGCGTACCGGCAAGTACATCGCCTATTTTCCCAGCTATGCCTACCTGCGCATGGTGGCGCGCGAACTGGAAGCGTTGCCACTGCCGCCGGTGATCGCCCAGCAAAACGAGATGACCGAGGAGGAGCGCACCCGGTTTCTGGAAACGTTCACGCGGGAACCCGGGGCGCGCCTGGGGCTGTGCGTGTTGGGCGGGTTGTTCGCCGAAGGGGTGGATCTCCCGGGGGATCAGCTCATTGGCGCGGTGATTGTGGGCGTGGGGCTGGCGACCCCATCCCCCCGGCAGAAGGCGCTGCAGACCTTCTACG
>JAEWLZ010000068.1 GCA_023457295.1 Cyanobacteria bacterium OH_PDB_112 | reverse complement strand
ATGTAGTAGTAGGTAATAATCATCAATTAGTCGGTGGTTTTGTTGGGGGGCAATATGGAATACTTACAAATTCTTATTCTTCAACAGATGTTACAATTGGAAATAATTGTAATTTTGCCGGCGGGTTTATAGGTGATACAGAACCAGGTTCAACATCAAATTGTTATTCTACAGGAGATATTGTTACAGGAAGTAATTGTCAGTGTATTGCCACATTTTTAGGCGGAACAACAGAAAACGGACATACGGTAGACAATTGTTATACAACAGGTGATATTACGACAGGAATCAATTGTTCCCGGGTTGGAAGTTTTGTCGCAACTGCAGAAACACCAACAACATTTATTAACAATTGTTATACCACAGGTGATGTTAATGTGGGAGCAGGCACAACCGATTATGGCGGTTTTTTAGGATTATATATTAATGGGACAGTAGGTTCTAACAACTTCTATCAAAATAACATGACAACCACCGCAGGTGGTGCTGTCACAACTCCGGCAACAGCAACAGCAGGGTGGAGTTCTGCTGTATGGGATAAATCCGGTGATTTACCCGTATTGAGAAGTGAGGGAGTTATCGCTAATCTTGAAGAAGGTCTTCGCAACGGAAAATATTCTCTTGCGCGCGAAGCTGATGAATTCACTCAAGAACCTTTAACTATCGATGGGGATGAGTACGAAGAAATTGACTGGCGTAGTGTTCCCGAACTTAATGACGAGCTTTATAAAGGTGATGATGTCGAAGCTGAAAATAAATATGACAAAACAGTAGAAGAAATCAATGCTCAGGATAAAAAACTTCAGCTTGAGCAGACTTCTGTCGAGGTTGAATACAAAGCGATAAGCTCAGAGCGTGAATCTGTCAAGAAAATTCTTGATACAAACGCTCAAAGTTCTTTTAAATATTTCTCATAAACTTTTGTAACAAATTTTTAATAATTCCTTAAAATTCTTCAAGCGCACGCATATTTTTGTCGATGTGACGAGTATGTGTGTGTAAAAAATTAAGGAAAAAGACTTAAAAATGGGTTTGTCGTCAAATCAAGCAAGATTTTTATCTCTAACCGCAAGGCAAGTTGATATGGAGCATCGTATCCAGCAAGTTTGCCAAAGACGCTTGCGTTTGGCTTCAGAACTTGAGAAGGTTGCGACAGAATACAATAAATCTATTTCGAACAGACGTATGTTTATTCCTCCTACCTCAGGGCATGAAAGAATAAATCTTAGTAATCTTGAAAAACTCGGTTATTTGGTTATGGAAACTGAGACAAATCTTATGTTGGGTGATAAATTCCTTCCTGTTTATCAATTGGATACAAATGAAGTCCCTGAAACAGGAACAATAAATGCAATAACTTCCCTGGATGCGGGTTTAAAAGAAGTTCAATACATGGATTTAAAAACAGGTGCTATGACTACTGCAATTGGTATTTATAGTGCAGATGCCCTGAAGGCTCTTTCAAGTAATCAAGGAGTTGCAGGAGTTATAAGTTCCAATTATATTTTAATGGAAGATGTGGATTTAGGCGGATTCAATTGGACTTCTTTAGGAAACAATGCGAATCGTTTTACAGGGTCTTTCAATGCAAACGAACATTCAATATCAAACCTCACTATTAATGGAACAAACAATCTTGGATTTTTTGGAACAATCGGAGCAACCGGCAGAGTAACAAACTTCCATTTGAATAATGTTAATATCACAGCAGGGACAGGAGCTCGTGAAATAGGTGCTTTGGCAGGACTTAACTATGGTACTGTAGAAAATGTTGATGCTACAAATGTGAATGTAAACATAACAGGGATATTAGGTAGCAGTCCTGACAGTGCATTCAATGCCGGTCCAAATTGTGTAGGCGGTTTGGTTGGAGGGAATAGCGGTAATGTTGATATTGTATCCGTTGACGGAAGAATAATCATAAATAGTACAGGTGCCCTTGATGGCGTAGGATCCTTAATAGGATGTAATGGTTCTGCAACCGCAGTTATGTCAAATTCGTATGTGAATCTTGATATTCTTACAAATTCTAATAATCTTCAATGCGTAAATACATTTGTTGGATGTGACAATACACCGGGAACTTATACGAATTGTTATTCAGAGGGTATGATTTATAGATTAGACGGTGTAACCGTACCTCCAAGTACGGCATATCAAAATACATTTTTCTCCGGTCACAGCTCGGCAAGTATAATAAATAACTGTTATAAAGTATTAAGTAACGGTACATATCGTTATTGGAACGGAACAGCACAAGCTAATAACGGTGGCAGCAGTACCTTTGACTCTTCAGGAGCTAATTGGAAAGATTCTATCAACGGTCTTCCTATCTGGAACTCATCAACAACTCCGCCTGTTTTAAATTTAGATACAATCAATACTTATTGGTATGACGGCGAAGATCCTACACAAGATGAACTTGAAGAAGGTCTTAGAAATGGTACTTATTATCTTGCAAAACCTGCAAGCGAATTTACACAAAATCCTATACGTTTCAACGGTTTAGAATTTGAAAAATATGATTGGAGATCTACTCCTGAGGTATATGACGAACTTTATGAAAGTGATAATGTAGAAGCGGAAAATAAATATGACAAAACAGTAGAAGAAATCAATTCTCAAGACAAAAGACTTCAGCTTGAGCAAACTTCTATAGAGGTTCAATACAAAGCTATAAGCTCTGAGCGCGAATCTGTCAAGAAAATCCTCGACCAAAATGCTCAAAGTTCGTTTAAATACTTTTCATAGACTTTTGTAACAAATTTTTAATAATTCCTTAAATTTCTTCAAGCGCATGCGTATTTTTGTCGATGTGACGAGTGTATGTGTGTGTAGAAAATTAAGGAAAAAGACTTAAAAATGGGTTTGTCGTCAAATCAGGCAAGATTTTTATCTTTAACCTCAAGGCAAGTTGACCTGGAGCATAGAATCCAGCAAATTTGCCAGAGACGCTTGCGTTTGGCTTCAGAACTTGAAAACGTCGCTACACAATACAATAATTCAATATCAAATCGCAAGATGTTTACGAAATCTCTTTCAGGTTTGGAAAAATTAACCGTTAGTAACATAGAAGCTTTAGGTTATAAAGTTCTAGGACTTGATGTAAATACAAATAGAGTAAAAGATAGATCTGCAATAGTTCCTGTACCAGGGCAAATTGTAATTGATTCACAAGATGAATTTTTGGATATTGTATCTCAAATGAACAGCGGTATAGGCTTGAATGGTAACTATATTCTAAATTGTGATATAGACCTAAATGGATACGATACAGCAGGTAGAGCATTAATTAATGATAATTTTACAGGAAATTTTGACGGTAACGGTCATATTATAGACAATTTACATATTGATTCGGGGGCAACAGCGGTATCTTACTTAGGTATGTTTGCGACTATAGATGCCGGAGCAAAAGTATCGAACGTGGCTTTAACCAATTTTTCTATTAATGCATCTAACGGCAATTACGCAGGAGGAATTGCCGGCATAAGTGCTAATGGCAGCACTGTTGATAATTGTTATGTCTCAGGTTCAATTTCGGCGGGAGGAGGTATTGCAGGCGGTATCCTTGGAGTAAATCGTGGAGTGTTAACAAATTCTACAGCCGATGTTGATGTTTCAGGTAATGCAGGTTTAGGCGGAGTTACAGGACAAAATTTTGGAGGAGTTATATCCAACACAGTAGCTCTCGGAAATGTAACAGGTGTAACTCCTTGGGATATAGGAGGTTTTGCGGGCTCAAACTATAATGGAGGATATATAGAAAACTGCTCTGCCTCAGGTAATGTTATAGGCGACACTTGTGTTGGTGGTTTTACGGGAACAAACGGAACTACCAGTACAATAACGAATTGTTATGCCACAGGAGATGTCTCAGGAGATTGGTCAGTAGGTGGTTTTGTAGGAAATAACTTTGGGACAAGTATTAATCATTGTTATGCGGCAGGTGGTGTTATCTCAAGTACTGGAGCTTTAGCCGGATTTTCCACTAGTGGCGGTGCAATTGCAGACAATACCAATTTCTATCAAAATAATCTTTCAACAGACGGCAGTTCCGCAGTAAATGCTAATGTGGCTCCTCTTCCTACTGGCACTTGGGATACTTCTGTATGGGATTTATCAGGCTCTTTACCTGAACTTAAAAATTCAGGTTATACGGCATATGTCGATGATTTAGAAACAGGTCTTCGTAATGGAACTTATTCTGTTGCACGTGAGGCTGATGAGTTTACGCAAGATCCTCTTTCTCTAGAAGGTGATGAATACGAAATAGTTGACTGGCGTAGTGTTCCTGAAATTAATGATGAGCTTTATAAAGGTGATGATGTCGAAGCGGAAAATAAATACGACAAAACAGTAGAAGAAATCAATGCGCAAGATAAAAAACTTCAGCTTGAACAAACTTCTATTGAGGTTGAATACAAAGCTATAAGCTCAGAGCGAGAATCTGTCAAGAAAATCCTTGATACAAATGCTCAAAGTTCTTTTAAATACTTTTCATAGACTTTTGTAACAAATTTTTAACATTTCCTTAAAATTCTTCAAGCGGATGCGTTTTTTTGTCGATGTGACGAGTGTATGTGTGTGTAAAAAATTAAGGAAAAAGACTTAAAAATGGGTTTGTCGTCAAATCAAGCAAGATTTTTATCTTTAACCTCAAGGCAAGTTGACCTGGAGCATAGAATCCAGCAAATTTGCCAGAGACGCTTGCGTTTGTCTTCAGAACTTGAAAAAGTTTCTACTGCATATAACAATTCAATATCAAATCGCAAAATGTTTACTCCTTCCACTGCGGGCATACAGGCTTTGTCTATAAGCAATTTGGATGCTTTAGGGTATAAAATTGTGGATAATGAAACCAGTTTAATAATAGGGGAAAGTCCTTTAATAAAAGAAGTATTATCAAGGACTACTTTAGAATCAGGAGAAATGGCTATTACTAGCGCGTCTCAACTTGTAACAGCTTTAAACAGCAATCCTAACGGTAGCTATGTTTTGATGAATGATATAGATTTGTCTTCATTGGGGACATTATCCAATTCTCTTGTTTCAGGTACTTTTACAGGAAGCTTAGACGGCAACGGTTATACAATATCCAATTTGAATATTTCCGAAAACAGTGCCAAATCCACTGGAACAAGTGTTCATACAGGTTTCTTCTCTAATTTGGATGGTGGAGCTATAATTAAAAATCTTATTTTGGAAGATTGCAATGTATCGTCTCAAGACACATTAAATCCTGGTCATCAAGATACTTCCAGAGTAAATTCTGTAGGGATTTTAGCCGGATTTATAACTTCATCTTCAGGAGGTGCAATTGTAGATAATGTGACAGTTGTAAATTCGACTATTGCAACCGATCATTCTGCGGGTGGTTTAATAGGTATTATGCAAGCAGGTTCTGTTACAAATTGTTCCACTTCAGGAAATGTAAATGGCACGGTTTTTACAGGCGGTTTAATAGGTCAAATACAGGGAGGCAATATAGATATTTGTAATTCTTCGGCAAATGTTGCAGGTTCTAGCTTTGTCGGAGGGTTAGTGGGCGAATCTCTCCCTTCAGGACAGCCAATAGTATCAAGATCTTATACAACAGGGAACATATCAGGAAGTGTATATATTGGCGGTTTAATGGGACGAAATCATAATGCCATACTTCAAGATTGTTATACTACAGGTAATATATCAGGAAGTACAATTGTTGGAGGTATTTGCGGTGATGCCTATGACTCACATTCGCTTATTAATTGTTATTCTTCAGGAAGTGTATCAGGCTCTAGCACTATCGCCGGATTAATAGGTTTTGCTGGCGGCGTTGGAACAGTCAGCAACTCTTTCTGGCTAGGAGGTGCATCTGTAGGTTATAATGGCTCTGCTTCAGTAACAAATATTCAATCTCTAAGTAATTATGCGGATTTAACAACAGCAGCAATAGCAGCAGGTTGGGGTTCCAATCCCAATGAGTTTCCGGAAACACCTCTTACGGGTTCCGGTGGTTCTTGGAACACAAGCACAATACCTCCAACTTTATATACTCCCGAAGGATATGAGTGGACGCCTGAAAAAATTGAAGAAAACCTCAGAAATGGCAGGTTTTCTCTTATAAAAGAAGCTGATGAATTTACCCAAGATCCGCTTGCTATTCAAGGAGATGAGTACGAAGAAATCGACTGGCGCTCAACTCCTGAAATTCACGACGAACTCTACAAAGCAGATGATATAGATGCGGAGAATAAATACGACAAAGCAGTCGAAGAAATTAACGCACAAGACAAAAAACTTCAGATTGAGCAAACTTCTATTGAAGTCGAATTCAAGGCTATAAGCTCAGAACGTGAATCCGTCAAAAAAATCCTCGATCAAAACGCACAAAGTTCTTTCAAATACTTCTCATAAATTAAATTCATAAATATTAATTTTTTGTTTATATTAAAAGATTCCTTAAAAAAATCTGCTTAAATATTTATATCATACCCAACTTGAGTAAAGATTTATTTTTTAAGGAGATTATAAAAATGGCAAAAACAATAGGTATCGACTTAGGGACAACT
>JAEWLZ010000067.1 GCA_023457295.1 Cyanobacteria bacterium OH_PDB_112 | reverse complement strand
GGTCATTGTGTACTTCTACTATTACGCCGTTTGCTCCCGCAACTAGTGATGCTTTTGTCATAGGCTCTATCAAATATCTTCTTCCTGTCGCATGAGAAGGGTCTACAACGATAGGCAGATGTGAATATTTTTTGATTATCGGAATTGATGCGATATCAAGAGTGTTTCTTGAATAATGCGAATCAATACCTTTTATTCCTCTTTCGCAAAGTATGACATTCGGATTTCCGTTATACATAATATGTTCTGCTGCGAGCAAAAACTCTCTTATTGTTGCAGCGGGACCTCTTTTTAGCATAACTGGTTTTCCGAGTTCGCCAAGAGCTTTAAGAAGTTTGAAATTCTGCATATTTCTTGCGCCTACCTGCATTATGTCTGCGTATTCACCGACCAAATCAACAGTATTTGTATCCATAACTTCTGTTACGATTAAAAGACCTGTTTCTTTACTTGCTTGAGAAAGATATTTTAGACCTGTTTCTTCAAGCCCTTGAAAATCATAAGGAGAAGTTCTGGGTTTAAAAGCTCCGCCTCTTAGAATTTGCGCGCCGGATTTTTTTACGCTTTTTGCGATTTCAAGAAGCCCGTCATAATTGTCTTCAATGCAGCAAGGTCCTGCCATAATCACGGGTTTTGTATCGCCGCCGATTTTAACTCCGTTTGAAAATTCAATTACTGTGTCTTCCGTTTGGCTTTCTCTACAAGCCATTTTAAAAGGTTCTTGTATAAGTTTTACTTCTCTTACGCCTTCAAAAGATGCGATAGATTGCGGCTGAATAAGCCTTTTATCGCCGATTGCCGCTATTACTGTCATGACATCGCCTTGGTTTAGATTTATTCTAAAACCTTTATTTTCCATTGCCCTTACTACTCTGTCGATTTGTTCCTGAGTAGCTTTTGGCTCCATTACTATTATCATATTTCCCCTCAATTGCTATATTCTTAAAAATTCTATATTATAGATTATATTATGAACATTAATAAAATTAAAGGAAAAAAAGGCGAAGAAATTGCAGCAAAATTTCTAATTGATAAAGGTTTTGAAATTCTTGAAACCAATTATTACGCCTCAAGATACGGAGAAATAGATATTATTGCTCAAAAAAAAGACCTTTTGGTTTTTTGCGAAGTTAAAGCTCGTTCCAGTCAGGCTTTTGGGCATCCTTTGGAGGCTATTACCCGTTTAAAACTTCAAAAAATGCACGATGCGGTCAATTTTTATTTGCTTCAAAAAAAACCTAAAATTAAGACATACCGTATAGATGCTATTTCGATAATTTTCAAGCCCGAACTCGATATTTTGCATATTGAAAATGTTTTTCAATAAAATCAGGCGTAAAAACTCGTATTTACAATTCTTAATAAATGGCTCTAAAAACCTAAAGAAAATTAAAAAACTGCCGATAAAAAAACTATCAAATGTGTAAAGAATGTCGTCGGAGTGTTTTAAAATGGCAGGTAATTTTAATTTATCAAGCAATAGCAATTTTGGTTTTGGCAAACCTCAATCAGCTTTTTTGAAGCAGATTCTGCCACAATCTCAATCTGTTCAGCCAAAAACAGAACAAGCTCCAAAAGGGAATAATCCTTTTGATATCGATGCCATATTAACATTTAAAAAACCAGAAATGGTTTATGACAAAGTTATGAAAAGTACAGAAATGTTCAACTATTTGAAAGCTCAAAAAGTAGCGGGACAGTTTTTAGATTTGACCAAGCCCGAGCATGAAGTGGGCAAAAGACTAAATTTCGAGATTTAAATGCGAAGCGGGGGTTGAAATTTTTTGACTCACCTTCCAAAGAAAAAACAAGGTTTATATTTTAGGTTAATTTTGAACTTAAGGAGATGCAAAGACATCTCTTTTTTTTGCGGATTTTGGGCGGGAGTAAAACTCGCCTGATGAAAAAGGCAGCGGAGAGGAGCTTTTCAGAAGAAAAGCGAAGCAGAGCCCAAGCCTTTTGAATTGCCCAATAATCCAAGACAGCGGATTTTGGGCGGGAGTAAAACTCGCATCAGTCTATAAATGAAAATCATTAAAAAATGTAAATGTTTTTTTAAAAAATAGCACATGCTTTTCTTTAGAAAGTTTAATCCTGTCAGATAATTTAGAAAGAAGAGAGAGGAAGATAATGATTCAAAATGTAAATAACCAGCCGAATTTTAGAGCCGGAGTAATAAGCAGTATACGTATGGACAGGCTTCTTGGAGAAGAAACAATCGCAAAATTGAAAACTAAAGGCGATTCTAATATATATCACACCTTAAAAGAAATACAACAAGGAACTAATCAAGGGAGAATTTATTTAGAGTCTGAAAATGAAAAAACGGGAAGAAGAACTAAGCCTGAAATATTTAAGGCAGTAGGAAATTTTAGAGATAAGATTTTAGAGCGTAGCGGAATAAGTGCAGAATTTTTGGAAAGAGCAGGCAAAAAAGTAGTAGCTAAAAAGAAAGCTCCTTCCTCTTCCTCACAAAGCGTTGAAAATACGAATAATATTTATGAATTGGCTTCTAAGTATCTTGAAAATTGTAAGAGAAAGAATATAGAAGGAAGTGGGCCAAGGTTTGTGGCCATGGTTTTAGAAAAAGGTCCAGAGCCTCAAAATTTCATTGAGATACAAAAAAGGGCGAATCGTCTTGATGAGTTGGGTACAGGCAAGTCCAAATTTTTACGTAAGATTGTAGATATGATACTTTCAAATCCTGATAGCCTTAATCCATCTAAACCCACTCCATCTAAAGAACTTAAAAAAGGATATCATTGTAGAGGAAAAATTCAAACAAAGTAGACAAGAGAATAATACCTCTTTGTTCCACATCCGATTTTCTTGTGCTAAAATTTAGCCATGGCAATTGTTTATATCGGGCTTGGCTCGAATTTAGGCGACAGATTGGGTTTTATTCAGCAGGCAGTAAAAATGCTTGAGTTTAACAATGCGATAAATATTCTTGAAACATCAAGTTTTTACGAGACAGAACCTTATGGAGTCAAAGATCAGGATTGGTTTATAAATGCGGCTGTAAAGATTTCTACAACCCTTACTCCTGTTGAAGTTTTACGTGTATGTCAGCATATAGAGCAAAAACTTGGACGTAAGCGTGAAATCAAGTGGGGACCTCGTGTTATAGACCTTGATATTCTACTTTATGATGAAGAAATTATTGCTGATGATATTTTGACAATACCTCATCCTTCAACTTATGACAGGGCATGTTGTATTGTTCCGCTGCTTGAAATCGCAGAAGATTTGATTCATCCTATTTTGCAGAAAGAAATGGATGAAATCTATCAAAATCTTGAGTTTCCCGAAGAAGTTTATCTTTACGGGACGAAACCGCACGAAATTACATAGGAGAATGGCTTTGATTACTTTTCAGGAATTATTTTTAAATTTAAACAAATATTGGTCTGATAACGGTTGTATAATTCAGCAGCCTTACGATATCGAAAAAGGGGCAAGTACGATGAATCCTGCGACTTTTTTGCGTTCAATCGGTCCTGAGCCTTGGAATGCGGCAATGATAGAGCCTTGTCGTCGACCTGCTGATGCTCGTTACGGCGAAAATCCCAATCGTTTGGGACATTATTTCCAATATCAGGTAATTATGAAGCCATCGCCCGACAATGCTCAGGAGCTTTACCTAAACAGTCTTGAGGCGATGGGAATTGACCTTTCTGCGCATGATGTAAGATTTGTCGAAGATAATTGGGAATCACCGACTCTCGGTGCGGCAGGAGTCGGCTGGGAAGTATGGCTTGACGGCATGGAAATTACTCAATTTACATATTTTCAGCAGGTAGGCGGAATTGAGGTCAAACCTGTTTTGCTTGAACTAACATATGGTTTGGAGCGTATTGCTATGTATCTTCAAAATGTCGACAATGTTTTTGATGTTATGTGGAATAAAGAAGTTAAATACGGACAAATTTATCATCAGAACGAAGTTGAACAATCAAAATATAACTTTGAAGTATCAGATGCTGCAAACTTACATGCGATGTTTGATTTGTATACAAAAGAAGTCCAAAATTGTCTTGCAAAAGATTTGGTTCTTCCCGCTTATGATTATGTCTTAAAATGTTCTCATTGCTTCAATTTGCTTGATGCGAGAGGGGTTATAAGCAAGGATGAACGCGCCAATTTTATTGGAAGAATTCGTCGTATGGCATCTGAAGTCGCAAGACTTTACCTTGCGCAAAGAGAGGCTTTAGGCTTTCCTTTGATGCCAAAAGTTTTAAATTAAATACTAAAAAGCCCGTTTTATATTCAAAACGGGCTTTTTAAATATATTTTGTATTTTTTTATGAAATAGCAAAAAGTTTTATTTTAGCTTCTTGGGCATAAAAATCATTCAAGTATTCAAACTCTTTTACGGGAAGCATTTTTTCGGCTGATGACAACGTGAGATTAATTGCTTCATTATCTTTAATTTTGCTCAAAATAGTTAATTTTTGGTCAAACAATGATGCCAAAAGTTCCGATTCATTAGAGTTTACGCATTCAAGAGCTTTGTTGCAGTATTCAAGAGCTTTTTCATTAAAATTTTTGATGTCATAAATAAGGGCTTTTGCCGCGTATGCTCTTGCATTTGCAGGATTTGCCAACAAAGCTTTGTCAAAAACTTTTATAGCATCATTAAATCTGTTTAATGATAAAAATATTTCTCCTTGAAGGACATATGCTTTATCAAATAAAGGATCTGCTTTTGTCACTTCTTGTATTTTTGGCAGTAATTTTCCGTAGTTGCATGTATGCATAGCTTCGGATTCTACTTCCTTGTAAATCCTGTGTGCATTAATATCCCTGACTTTAAAACCTCTATTATTCATTTATTTTATCCTAATCCCCAAAATTATCCCGTGATTTCCTCGTTTTTCAGCGAGGATTTCTTTTTACATTATTATAATAACCTTTTTTTTTGTCCGGGGCTAATCTTATAGATTACTTTAAAATAGCCGTTCATGCCCTGATTCAGCATTTGCAGTATTATTAGCTATTTTTGAGGTTTTAAGTTTTGTTAACAAGTCAAAACCCAACTGAGACAACAAGCATGCCAAAACCTTACATGGCATGCTTTTCAGCGTTTTAGTGAAATGTAACAACTCGCTTAACATTATTTTGCCTTAGCATTGCTGAATTGTAGGGGGAATTTGTTATTTTTTTAAAAAAAAATCGCCCAAACATGTTTCTTTATCTGCTTTTAGCATATATCATGCATGTACTGATATATAAATTTTGAAAACAAAAAATACAGCAATACATTGGGAGGAGAATAAAATAAAGTGGCTTCAAATTTGGAAGAATTAACGGAATTTTCGCAAAACGCAATTACCGTATTGGAAAAAAGATATTTAAAAAGAGATAAAGACGGTACTCCTTTAGAAACTCCTTACGAGTTGTTTAAAAGAGTTGCAAAAGCTATCGGAGATGCTGACATGCAGTATGGAGTATCTCAGGAAGAAGCAGAAAAAACAACGCAGAAGTTTTTAGACTTTATGCTTAATAAAAGTTTTATGCCTAATTCACCTACATTAATGAATGCGGGTCGAGAATTGGGTCAATTGTCAGCTTGTTTTGTTCTTCCTGTGGAAGATTCTATCGAGGCTATTTTTGACACAATTAAAAATACCGCTCTAATTCATAAAAGCGGCGGCGGAACAGGATTTTCGTTTTCAAGACTTCGTCCTAAAAATGACATCGTAAAATCCACAATGGGTGTGTCATCAGGTCCTGTTTCCTTTATGGAAGTATTTAATGCTGCAACTGAAGCTATCAAACAAGGCGGAACTCGTCGCGGTGCAAATATGGGTATTTTGCGTGTAGATCATCCTGATATTTTAGAATTTATAGAAGCGAAAGCAGACGGTTCAAAACTGAATAATTTCAATATTTCGGTTGCTTTGACCGACAAATTTATGGAAGCTGTTAAAGCCGGAGGGGACTACGAATTGATTCATCCTCGCTCAAAACAGCCTTGTAAAAAAGTTAACGCAAAACAAGTATTCGACCTTATTATCGATGGTGCTTGGAGAAACGGTGAACCTGGCATTGTTTTTATTGATACTATGAATGCTGATAATCCAACTCCTTTGATTGGTGAAATAGAATCCACAAATCCTTGCGGCGAAGTACCATTGCTTCCTTATGAGGCTTGTAATTTAGGTTCTATCAATCTAGGCAAGTTTGTTGTTGGTGGCAAAATCGATTGGGATAGATTAGCGGAAGTTACAAAAACATCTATTCATTTCTTGGATAATGTTATTACTGTAAATAATTATCCGCTTCCTCAGATATCTGAGATGGTTCAAAATAACCGTAAGATAGGTCTTGGTGTAATGGGCTGGGCGGATATGCTTATGATGCTTGGCATTGCTTACAATTCTCAAGAAGGTGTTGATTTAGCATATAAGGTGTTTGAATTTATTGACTATCATTCTAAAGTCAAAGCTATTGAACTTGCAGAAATTCGCGGGGCTTTCAAAAACTTTAAAGGAAGCATTTATGACGGTCAGAATTTTTTAACTAAAAAATATGCAGGCAAATCAGCAGGCGTTATAAAAGATGAGCAGTGGGCAGAACTTGATGCCCGTATAGCCAAAACAGGTATCAGAAATGCTACCACAACATGTATTGCGCCGACAGGTACAATAAGCATGATAGCAGGAGCTTCAGGCGGAGTTGAACCGTTATTCGGGCTTGTGTTTATGCGTAACGTAATGGACGGTACAGAGATGATAGAAGTTAATTCTATATTTGAAGAGCATTGCAAAAAAGAAGGTATATATTCAAAAGAGCTTATGAGAGCTATTTCTGATAATCATGGAAGCATAAAGGGTGTGGAAGGAGTTCCTTCTAATGTTGAAACAACTTTTGCAACAGCTCATGATGTATCTCCTGAGTGGCATGTTAAAATGCAGGCGGCATTCCAACTTCATACAGATAACGCTGTATCAAAAACAGTAAATTTTGAGGAAGACGCAACAAGAGAAGATATCGAAAAAACTTACTATTTGGCGCATGAATATAACCTTAAGGGAATTACGGTTTACCGTAACAATTCTCGCACATTCCAGCCAATGAGTACTTCAAGCGAAAAATCTGCCGCGGAAAAAATCGAAATTAAAGATATCGAAGAAGAATGTGTAATGAAAGAAGTAATCTGTAAAGAATGCGGGCATAAAATCCAGTATTCTGAAGGATGCTACTTATGTCTTAACTGCGGAGCTTCAGGCTGTTCTTAAGTTTAAGGGTTTTTAGGGTATAGATTTAAAGAGGCGCAATGTCGCCTCTTTTTTATTAAAATTTTAATATTAAAAAATGTAAATAATTTTATGTTAACTAGCACATGCTTTTTTTGAGGGGTTTTAGAATTGGCTATATATAAAAAGAAAAGAGGAAAGAGAGAGAAAAATGATTAATAGAGTAGCAGGGCTTAAGCAAAATAATGCAAAAATACAAACAAAAAGCCGCACATCTTTTGGAACTGGCATTTATGCGAATTTATCTTGCTCAAAGCAATTAAAACCTTTAGAAGAACATAGTAATTTATTAGATGTATTAGTAAAGGTAGCAAAAGGTGATTTTAAATTTGAATCTAAAGATTTAGCTTGGTTGAAATTCAAAACTTCCGAGCAAAATCAAGCTATTTTTGTTTCTCCAAATTTTGATATTTTGAGATTTTTCCCCAAAAAAGATGAGGAATTTTATTTTATGAAAAAAGATCTTGGCAGAAAAACTCCTATTGCTCAAACATATGGAAAAATATTAGATCTTTTAGTAAATTCGATACCTAAAGTTTAATACTTCGTAATTATAGCAAAATAAAAATTAAGGAAAGAGAGAAAAATGATTAACAGAGTTTCAAGTTTTCAGCAAAATAATGCATCGGTTCAGGCAAAACCCCGCACATCTTTTGGTTCAGGCTTTCATATGAGTTCTATTTCGGATGTTGTTCCTTCTATAACTAAAGAATTTAATCCTATAACAGAACACAGAACCTTGCTAAATATATTTGAAAAAATAACAAAAGGAGATTTTTCTTTTAAAGGTCAAGATGATGATGTTACACATCTTGTAACAAAAGAAGGGGATATCTTATCTATATCCGCAAAAAAGTTGGATTTTTATGCTTATTCAATAAAACAATCAACAGAGATTGAACCGAATTATTCAGCTCTTGACACGCCAGATGATTATAAAGCCGCAGAACCTTTTCTTACGGGCTTATATAATAGAATATATGGTGCAGCAATCGGACTGAAAGATAAATAAGTGTCCCTTTATTTTATGTTTAGTATTTTGTGATTATCGCAAAGTATCTTTCAAGGGCTTTATATCCGTTAAATCTTTCATCAGTGATTTCACGATAACTTGTTGAAATCAGATATTTCAATTCTTTTGCTCTAATTTGCATAATATCTTCAGAGGCTTTTTGACGTCTTTTGTCTCCGGATTCATTCCAATTTTTGAGAGTCAGGATTTCTGTATTAATTTCTGATATTGTTGAAGTTTCAAGTGTATTAAAGTTGAAACTTGCTAAAAGTTTTCTCTCGTCAAAGCTGATTTTGCTGTGTACAGCCGAAAAACCGAACAGTTTTTTGATAAGCATAAAACTGTCTGCAATTTTTACATGTGAAGCAGGAACATCACTTCTTGCAACCATTGAAGAAGTGCCTAGCACATTAAAATTTTCTGATTCAAGGTTTGTTGCGTAATCCGCAATTACTTTGAATGTTTCTTTTTCCTGAATTTTTGCGTCCAAATCCTCTCTCCTTATATGAGTTGATACTTTATATTTTATCTGAAAAGAAGGAGGAATATTATATTTAAAGGATTTTTTTTACATTTCGAAAAGAATTGATATAATAGTTTTATGAAAAATTACTATGCAAAATATACGCCTTTTCTTTTTTTGTTGCCTGCTATGACTATTTTGGGACTGTTTTTTTTCATTCCATTTTTTGAGAGTCTTTCTTTGAGTTTTCAAAGTTTTGATAATAGTCTTTATCACCCTGTTTGGATAGGCTTTGATAATTACAGACAGCTTTTGACTTCCTCCGCTTTTTGGCAAGTGCTTTGGAATACTTTTATTTTTATGGCGGCAGCCGTTCCTATTTTGGTGGTGTTGCCAATAGTTATAGCTGTTCTTTTGAGTCAGAGTATTCGAGGAATTACTGTTTATCGGGTAATCTCCTATATTCCTGTTATTATTTCTATTGTTGTTGCAGGGATTGCGTTTAAGTGGCTTTACAGTTATGAAGGGCTTTTAAATTATTTTATAAGTTTTTTCGGAATTCCAAAAATAGAATGGCTGACAAGTCCTGATGTTGCGATTTATTCAGTTATTGCGCTTACTGTTTGGAAAGGACTCGGTTATTATGCGATGATTTATCTTGCGGCTTTGACAACGGCTCCAAAGGAGCTTTATGAGGCTTGTGATATAGACGGGGCTAGTGTTTTGCGTAAGCATCTTACCATTACCATCCCTCATCTTATGCCGACCATTGCTCTTGTTGCCGTTATAAGTTCTATAAGTGCAATGAAAGTTTTTGTTGAAATTTATGTAATGACGCAAGGCGGTCCGATGAACAGCACAAAGACGATTGTTTATTATATTTATCAAAAAGCTTTTGAAAATCTAGATATAGGTCTGGCTTCTGCCTGTGGGATAATTCTTTTGATAATAACAATGGGATTGTCGGTATTAAATGTAAAATTCTTTGAAAATCAGCATCAGATAGGATAAAAATGAAACCAAAAAATATTTTAATGCATATAAGTCTTATAATTCTTGCCGCAGTGTCTTTAATACCTTTTTTATGGCTACTTTCGACATCTTTAAAATCGGGAAGTGAAAATATTTTCGTTTATCCTCCCGAGATTATTCCAAGGCATATTACTTTTGAAAGTTATGCTGGGGTTTGGCGTCAAATTCCTTTTGTGGCTTATATTTGGAACAGCTTGATAGTTGCTGCGGTTACGGTTATTCTAAATATGCTTTTTTCATCTTTGGCGGCTTATCCTCTTGCAAGAATGAAATTCAGAGGCAAAAATTTTATATTTTTTGCTATTTTATCTACGATTATGGTGCCTTTTCAGGTAATTATGATACCGGTTTATCTTATTGTTCTAAAGCTCAATCTTGTTGATTCTGTCTCAGATTTTAATGGATATTTGGGTTTGATTTTGCCTTTTGCAGTCAATGCTTTCGGGATTTTTCTTATGAGGCAGGCTTATATGGGAATCCCCAAAGAAATGGATGAAGCAGCGATTTGTGACGGATGCAACTCATTTCAGCTTTGGTATAAAGTACTTTTGCCGATGAGTAAACCCGCTTTGGCAACGCTTGCGATTTTTACTTTTGTCGGATGTTGGGGAGAATTCCTTTGGCCGAGTATTGTTTTGACAAAGCAGACAATGTTTACACTTCCTGTCGGAATAAACCACCTTCAGGGAGTATTTAGCTCAAACTGGCGTTACATAGCAGCAGGGTCTGTGATTTCTACTATACCTATTTTAATATTTTTCTTAGCATTGCAAAAATACTTTATTGCAGGACAAAATCAAGGCGCTTTAAAAAATTAAATTTCAAAAAGCTCTATTTTGCTGGATAATCCCGCAACAACCCGACCAATTTCTGTGCCTGAGGTTACTATTTCCAAAATCAAATCAGGATTAAGCAGAACAGTTTCTTCATATTCAAGAGTTTCAGGATTTATAATATCAAATTCTAAAAAATCTTTACCCACATATTTTATTTTGACAAATTCTGATGCACTTGCCCATTTCAAAAATACTATTTTATGTTCAAATTGTTTTAATTTCTGTACTAA
>JAEWLZ010000066.1 GCA_023457295.1 Cyanobacteria bacterium OH_PDB_112 | reverse complement strand
GGGTCAGCTTTGGATAAGGAGTGACGTTCATGATTGATTTTGTTTTCCACAACCCGGCCAAAATCATTTTCGGCCGGAGCGCGCTTTCCCATCTGGCGGAGGAGGTGCTGCAGTACAGTGATCGCGTGCTGCTGGTGTATGGTGGCGGCAGTGTGAAGCGCATCGGCCTGTTTGATCAGGTGATGGAAATTTTGAAGCATCATCAGGTGCGCGTGTGGGTGTTGGGGGGCATCATGCCCAACCCTCGTTTGGGTCCAGTGCGCGAAGGCATCGCTACCTGCCGCCGCGAAGGCATCGGGCTGGTGCTGGCGCTGGGAGGCGGCAGCGCCATCGACACCGCCAAGGGCATTGCCAACGGTGTGCCTTATGAGGGCGATGTGTGGGATTTTTACAGCGGCAAGGCTTCGCCCAAGGCCGTGCTCCCGCTGGGCACCATCCTGACCATCCCCGCGGCAGGCAGCGAGATGAGCTATTCATCGGTGATCACCAATGAGGTTGGCATGCTCAAGCGCGGCTACAACTCTGTGACGCACGTGCCCAAGTTCTCCATCCTCAACCCGGAGTGGTCTTTCACGCTCCCGCCCTACCAAACGGCGTGCGGCTGTGTGGATATCATGGCGCACATGATGGAGCGCTACTTCACCCACGTGGATCACGTGGAACTGACCGACCGCCTGATTGTCGCCGGCATGAAAACCATGCTGCATAACGCGCCGCTGGTGATGGCCAACCCGCAGGATTACGATGCCCGCGCCGAAGTGATGTGGACGGGTACGTTGGCTCACAATACGCTGCTCAATACCGGCCGCCTTGGGGATTGGGGCAGCCACAAGGTGGAACACGAGCTCAGCGCCACCTACGATATCGCCCATGGCGCAGGGCTTGCGATCGTCTTCCCGGCATGGATGAAGTACGCTGCCGCCCGTTTCCCGGGTAAGCTTGCGCAGTTCGCCAGGGATGTGTTTGATGTGCCCGCCGACTTTGGCAGCGAAACCGAAATCGCCTTGGAGGGCGTGCGCCGTTTGGAAGCCTTCTACCGCTCGCTGGGCATGCCGATTCGCCTGCAGGAGGCGGGCATCACCGGCGCGGATTATGCAGCCCTGGCCGCACGCGCCTTGCCCACGGAGGATAGCGCCGTGGGCGAATACCTCAAGCTGCGCCGGGCGGATATGGTCGCCATCTATCAACTGGCTGAATAAACGCGGTGCGAAACCGCGTGAGTTGCCACCTGCCACGTGAGCGTAGGCAGGGGGCGAAGGTGTGTGACGCAACGCAAAAGCCGCGGGTTGGAGGACATTCTCCTCGAACCCGCGGCTTTTCAGCTCCACGCTCACGTGGCATCGGGCAGTCGCGCTCAGGGCTTAGGTTGCGCGGCTTCCGCCATCAGCGCTTCGCGCGGGATGAACGCCCGGCAGACTTTTTTCTTGTACGTGGTTTCCACATAGGCCCACTCATTCCCAAGGAACGCCAACAGCGTAACTTCCGTACCCTTCTTGATTTCAAACAGCTTGCCCTTGCCATAGAGCGGGTCGTCCGTCGCCTTGGCATCCTTGCTCAGCTGGATGGGGATCTTCACAAAGCCCAGCTGCGCTACATTAGCCGCATCAGCGAGGGTGGTGTTAGCGATGTAGCCCATGCGTCCGCGGGAACCGTTGCCAATGGTGTAGCTCACCAGCACCCATTCTCCCGTGGTGCCATAAATCGCCACATCCTCCTCGGTGGTGACCTGTGCCTTGGAGTCCCGATAGCTGTTCTCATCGGGGGCGCTGTACACCTTCAGGCTCTGGCGCTTGGCAAAGCTGGCATCGCCCAGCGCTGCCAAAGAAGGAGCCGTCTGCGCCGCCTGCTCATAGGGTGAGAGCGTGGGCGTGGGCGAAGGGCTGGGCGTCGGAGGTGGCGTCGGCGTGGGGGTCGCGGTCGGTTCAGGCGTGGGTGTAGGCAGCGGCGTGGGCGTAGGCGTGACAAATTCCTGTGGGGCAATGGCCGTGGCGGCGCGGCTGAGCACGTAGCCTACCTGAGTGCCATCCGGCTGCGTCACGGTGAAGGCCGTGCCCCCGGCCGTGATTTCGCCGGTTAACGATTCGCTCGCCAGCGTGCCATTTTCCACCGTATACGGCGATACTTCCACTGTCAGCAGCTTTCCATCCGCAGTAAACTGGTAGTAGGTTCCGCCGTCGGTGCCCAGCTGCTTCCACAGCCCTTGCGTCAGCAGCGCAACCAGATCCGCATCCTCGCCCGTCACGGGCATGGGCGTAGGGGTAGCGACGCTGGAAAGCGGGGGCAGTGTCGCCGCATCGGCGGTGTCAGGAGGAAGCACCTGCGGTGCCGTTTGCACCGGTGCCTGCGTTTGGGCGGGCAACGTTTCCTCCGCCTGCGGCGGTGCGGTCGGTTGCAGCGCCTCGGCTGCATCCTGCGTTTGTGTGTCGGGGGCAGGCTCGTCTGTCGCGGGCAAAGGCATCTCCTGCGTCGGCAGCGCCGAGGCATCGGTTGCCGCCGCTTCGCCCAACAGAACGGCCGACCGCGTCAGCCCCAGCTGATCCCAGGGGATATCCACCACGGTGGCGTCCTGCGAAATGGTGCCGGCCGCAAACAGGCAGCGAAACATCGCCGTGGACAGGTAGTAGGAGTTCGGCGCGGGCACCTGCGCGGCCTGGGTCACAATGGCGGTGCCCTCCGCCTGTTTCACCGTAAACGCCGCGTTCCGGATCGCCGTATCCACCGTTTCGCGCGGCTCGGTGAACAGATCATAAATCGTCAGTTCCGCGCGCCGGTTGAGGTCAATAATGCGGTAGAAAAACAACGTTTCGTTGACGGACAGGTCGGCGGCGCGGTTGCCAACCGAGGCTTCCAGCGACAGGATCCCCGCAAAATCCAGCGAAACGCAAAAGCCCATGCGCACATAGTCCTTCGTATCCGCCGTGTACGCCGCGGCGTCGGCGCTGATGGGCTCCATCTTGCGCAACGCGAGCAGCGGTTCGGTAATCGTGGCGTTGAGGTAAGCCGCAAGCGACGCATCATCGCTTTCGAAGGTGGGGTAATCCACCTTCACACGCTGCGTATCCGTTTCAGCGTTGACCTTGCAGCGGAGGATTCGCAAACCGTCCTTTTCCAGTTCCAGGGTGGTGGTCGGCTCGGCGCTCTGCGCCAGCGCGCCGGTGGCGGTCAGCAGGCAAAGCGTAAGCAGCACAGCCAAAGCACGTTTCATGAGCGGGTTCTCCTGCCTTTCAATCGGTCAGCCGCAAGGGATACACGGAGCTGGTGGAGAGCGCCACCATTTCCTGCGTTTCTCCCTTGTGCAGCGCGAAGTAGCGGGATAG
>JAEWLZ010000065.1 GCA_023457295.1 Cyanobacteria bacterium OH_PDB_112 | reverse complement strand
AACAAATATCTGTGCCATAATATTAGTGAACAATTTGTGGAGTAAATGTGTGAAAAAAATTATAGAATTTCTGACTCAAAATAATGAACCTGTGGGACTTAAGGCTCTCAACCTTGAAAAAAAGCCTCTTAATCGTTCTAAACATACACATAATCCTTGGGAAATCCCTATATTTGTCAAAGAAGGCGAATTTTATAAAAGCTTGAAAAAGATTGAAGATAAATATTAAAATTTCATTAAAACTTCTTCAATTTTTGAAAAAATACATTATAAATATACGTATCAGAAGATTTCTAATTAAGGAAGTCTTTTTGTGTTATAGTGACAAAGTTAGAGAAAATGGAGGACTATCATGTCAGCAAAAATTAGACCCCTATCAGATAGAATCGTCGTAAAATTAATTGATGAAACTCAACAATCTTCAGGCGGAATTTTTATACCTGATTCAGCAAGAGAAAAACCTCAAAAAGCGGAAGTTCTTGCCATAGGACCGGGAAGAATTTTAGACTCAGGGGCGAGAGAAGAAATGGAAATTAAAGTCGGTGATGTGGTTTTATTAGCTAAATACGGCGGAAATGACATCAAAATCGACAATGTAGAATACAAAATTCTTTCAGCAAAAGAAGTTTTAGGAATAATCGAATAAATTTCTTTTAAAAATAAATACGGATTATACCCGCAAAAGCGGTATTTTTTCCGTCCTAAAAAACGTAATTTAGTAAGGATAAAAAGGAGTTAAACAATAATGGCTAAGAAAATTATCTTCAAAGAAGATGCCCGTAAAGCCCTTTTAGCAGGGGTTGATGCGGTAGCTGACGCAGTAAAAGTAACTTTAGGGCCAAAAGGTCGTAATGTAATTCTTGACAGAAAATTCGGTTCACCTCAAATCGTAAATGACGGTGTAACTATCGCAAAAGAAATCGAACTTGCAGACCCGCTTGAAAATGCAGGCGCACAATTAATTAAAGAAGTTTCTTCAAAAACAAATGACGTAGCGGGTGACGGAACAACGACAGCTTCTGTTTTGGCGCAAGCTATCGTAAGAGAAGGACTTAAAAACGTAACAGCCGGTGCAAACCCTATGGAAATCAAAAAAGGCATCAATAATGCTGTCGGTATCGTAGTTGAAGAAATCAAAAAACTAGCTAAAAATGTCGAATCAAAAGAAGCTATCTCTCAAGTAGCTTCAATTTCTGCCGGTAATGACAAATACATCGGAGACCTTATCGCAGAAGCTATGGATAAAGTCGGCGCAGAAGGCGTTATTACCGTTGAAGAATCAAAAACAATGGGTACAAACCTAAAAGTCGTTGAAGGTATGCAATTCGACAAAGGTTATATCTCCCCATATTTCATTACAGACGCTGAACGTATGGAAGCTGTTCTGGACGATGCTTTTGTTCTTTGCGTAAACAAAAAAATCAACCTCATCGCAGACCTTGTTCCTGTTTTAGAACAAGTTGCTCGTGAGGGAAGAAGCTTGCTTCTTATCGCAGAAGATGTTGAGGGCGAAGCCCTTGCAACTCTTGTTGTAAACACAATGAGAAAAGTTCTTCGCGCTGTTGCGGTTAAAGCTCCCGGATTTGGCGACAGAAGAAAAGCTATGCTTGAAGATATCGCAATTCTTACAGGCGGTGAATTGTTCACAGAAGAACTAGGCTTGAAACTTGAAAACGTAACAACTCAAATGATGGGTCTTGCAAAACGCGTTACAGTAACAAAAGACAACACAACTATCGTTGTCGGTGATGATAATAAAGAAGCTGTAAAAGGTCGTGTTGAACTTATCAAACGTCAAATAGAACAATCTGACAGCGAATATGATAAAGAAAAACTTCAAGAACGCCTTGCAAAACTTTCAGGCGGTGTTGCCGTTATCGAAGTTGGCGCAGCGACAGAAGTTGAACTTAAAGAACGCAAACTTCGTATCGAAGATGCTCTTAACGCTACACGAGCAGCTATCGAAGAAGGTATCGTTCCAGGAGGCGGTGTAGCTCTAATCAAAGCCGCAAAAGCTTTAGCTGAAAAAGTTGTTACTTGTAAAACAAAAGGCGAATGCTCAGAAGATTCAAGAACAGGTGCAGAAATCTTGCTTCGCTCTTTGGATGCTCCGCTTATTCAAATTGCTGAAAACGCAGGCGAGCGTGGTGAAGTTATCGCGGAAAAAGTTAAAGAACTAGACGGTGCGCAAGGATTTGACGCATTGAACGGCGAATACGTCGATATGTTCAAAGCGGGTATCGTTGACCCTGCAAAAGTTACAAGAAGCGCTCTTGAAAACGCTGCATCAGTAGCTGGAATGCTTCTTACAACCGAAGCTGCCATTGTTTCTGAAGAAGAAAAGTCCTCAGGAATGCCTGATATGGGCGCTATGGGTGGCATGGGCGGAATGGGCGGCATGATGTAGCCTATTCTAACAATAAGTAATAAAAATGCGGGATTAAAGTCCCGCATTTTTTATTTAAATATTTCTCAAATATTCCCCCCTACGCGGGGAGCGGAAACCTTTTCTCATACCCCGCCATCTGGCAAGTGAACTCGAAATCATCACCCCATTTGAACTTTTATTAGAAATGCTGTTCTAAGCGACAATCAACGGGTTGCCGAGTATGTCTGAGTGAGCGAAGCGAACGAGTTACGCAGGCTCCCCCGTAGCAAGAACTCTTTGATATAGCGTGAACATAGCATTTGTTTTAAAAGTTTACCAAGTAGGTAGCATATCCGTAATCGCTTCGCTCAACGGCTCTCCTAACAGGGGTGGAGTTTTTTGCTTACTTTTTTGCGGAAAAAAAGTAAGACTGCGTAGCAAAATAATAAGATTCCGAAACAAGTTCGGAATGACGGAAGGCTTTTTGGTATAATTAAATTATGAAAAAAGAAAATATATATAGATTAACTTTATTTATTATCAACATCATTTTATGGTGGAATCTTCTTTCGAAAATAAATATATCTTTTTATGCAAATAAATATAATAACCTAATGCCCGTTATTGAAGCTATTTTAACAGGATTAATAACTTGGGCGGCAATGTGGTTTATCGATAATCAAGCAAAAAAACGCTGGACTCAAGAAGGCTATCTCAAAAGAAAAATAGAACTTGAAATTGAGATAAGAAAATATTTAATTAATATTCAAAATCAATATCTTTTATTTGAAGAAAACGAATTTGAGAGTTTTAAAATATTATTAGAGAAAGACTCTTTTATTGAAGAGGATAAAGACATAATCAAAAAATTTAACCAACGTTTTGAAACCCTTTATAGATACTTACTTAACGAAGAACGTGAAAGAACTGCATTAAGTTTAAATGATAAAAGAATCAGTGCTTTATTGAATGAATACTCAATATTCGAAAAAGAAAATAGAAAACTTTTTGCAGGCTTTTGTACTGCCCACAGAAACATTGGTGATTTAAAAACAATTTTTAAAAACAATGACTCGCAAACAACTGCAAATATAATGTATGGAAATGAACTAAATGAAGCCCAGAAAAGACCTGAACATTTCAAAAAGATGTTAGATTCTTTCGAGACTTTTACTGTTTCTCTTGCTCAAATCTTAGAACTTATAAACAAAAACATCCCCCAACAATAAAGGAACCCACCATGCCAGAAAACACAACAGCCCAATTT
>JAEWLZ010000064.1 GCA_023457295.1 Cyanobacteria bacterium OH_PDB_112 | reverse complement strand
CTGCTCGCGCTGGTGCCCGCGCCCGGAGAACCGGTGCGCTGGCAGGCGATTTTGGATAGCGCGCTTCGCCCGTGGCTGTTGCCCATGGCGGATACCCCGCAAAACCCCGTATGGCACGGCGAGGGCGATGTGCTCACCCACACGCGCATGGTGTGCGAGGCGCTGGTGGCGCTGCCCGGCTGGCGCGCGCTGGCGCAGGAGGCGCGGGCACAAGTGTTTGTGGCGGCGCTGCTGCATGATGTGGGCAAGCCTGCCTGCACCCGGCAGGAGGGCGGGGCGTGGGTATCGCCCAACCATGGCGTGGTGGGGGCGCAGGTGGCGCGCACGCTGTTGTGGCAAGCCTTCGGGCTGGGCGGCACGCAGGCGGGCATGCAGTGGCGGGAGGCGGTGTGCGGGCTGATCCGCTTTCACAGCGCGCCGCTGCACGCGGCTGATTTGCGGGAGCCAACGCGGCGGCTGGCGCGCATCGCGGCGCTGGGAGAAACCGCGCCGGGCTTTCGCATCGCGGGGCTGTGCCTGCTTTCGCAGGCGGATGTGCGCGGGCGCATTGCGGCGGATACGGATCGGCAGCTGGAGCAGATCGGCTTTTTTGCCGAGCTGGCGGCGGAGGCGGGCTGCCTGCACGCGCCGTTTGCCTTTGCCGATGCGTTCAGCCGGCATGCGTTTTTATGCGGGCGCAACGTGGTGCCCGGGCAACCGCTGTATAACGATACGTGGGGCACAGTGATTTTGCTTGCGGGCTTGCCCGGCACCGGCAAGGATACCTATGCCAAACAGGCATTGGCGCACCTGCCCATGGTATCGCTGGATGCGCTGCGCCGGGAGATGGGCGTTTCCCCCACTGCGCCGCAGGGCGGCGTGGCCAACGCGGGCAAGGAGCTGGCGATGGGCTACCTGCGCAAGCATCAGCCGTTTGTGTGGAACGCGACCAACCTCACCGCGCCGATCCGGGAAAAACAGGTGGCGCTGTTTGAGCGCTATGGCGCGTTTGTGGAAATCGTGTATCTGGAAACCGGCTGGGAGGAATGCCGCAGGCGCAACCAAAGCAGGGCGGAAGCGGTGCCGGAGGGGGTGCTGGAGCACCTGATGGAACGGGTCACGCCGCCCACGGTGCAGGAGGCGCACGCCGTGCGCTGGCTCGCCTGGTAGCCAAACAGGGGAAACCCTTGATGGATAAGGGTTTTGGGGCACACTTTTCAAATCCGCCGTTTTTTGGTATACTGACCCACAGAAAGCAGGTGATGCAATGCTCCGCTTTACCAAGATGCACGGCATCGGCAATGATTACGTCTACATCAACGGTTTTGCCGAAACGCTGCCCGAGGATCTGCCTGCGCTGGCCATCCGCATGAGCCATAGGCGCTTTGGCTGCGGCAGCGATGGGATGATTCTCATTTTGCCCAGCGACCGGGCGGATTTTCGCATGCGCATGTTTAACAACGATGGCTCCGAAAGCGAGATGTGCGGCAACGGCATCCGCTGCGTGGCCGCCTACTGCCACGATCGCGGGCTGACGGATCGCACGGAGTTTGACATCGAATCCGGCGGGGCGCTCAAACACATGGTGCTCACGCTGGACGCGGCGGGGCGCACGGCGTTGGTGCGGGTGGATATGGGCGTGCCTGTGACTGAGGGCGAGCGCATCCCCAGCACGTTTGCGGGCGACCCGGTGCGCATGCAGCCGCTGGCAGCCTGCGGCGGCACGTGGCCGGTCACGCTGGTGAACATGGGCAACCCCCACGCCGTCACCTTTGTGGAAAACCCCGATGCCGCGCCGGTGACCACCGTGGGCCCTGCGCTGGAGCTGAACCCCGCCTTCCCCCATAAGTGCAACATCGAGTTTGCGCAGGTGGTGGATCGCGGGCACATCCGCATGCGGGTGTGGGAGCGCGGCGCGGGCGAAACCATGGCCTGCGGCACGGGCGCCTGCGCCACCATGGTGGCCAGCGTGCTCAACGGGCTGGTGGATCGCGCGGCTGAGGTGCGCCTGCCCGGCGGCGCGCTGCACATTGAATGGAGCGCGGCCGATGGCCACGTGTACATGACCGGCCCCGCCACCTTCGTGTATGATGGCGTGTGGCTTGGGGACGAATAACCCGCGTGTGCGGCCGCCCGCTTTGGTGCGCGGCGGCCGCCCCAGCATCCGCCTTGCGCGGCAGTGAAGGAGGCTTTCCCTTGCACGTGAACCCCAACTTCGAAAAGCTCCCCGGCTCCTACCTGTTTGCCGAAATTGCCCGGCGCGTGAAAGAGTATTCCGCCGCAAACCCGAACGCCGATTTGATCCGCCTGGGCATTGGGGATGTGACCCGGCCGCTGGCGCCCGCCGTGGTGGCGGCCATGAAGCAGGCGGCCGATGAGATGCTCGCGGCGGACACCTTCCGCGGCTATGGCCCCGATTTTGGGTATGATTTTCTGGTGGACGCCATCCGCCAGCAGGATTACGCGCCCCGCGGCGTGCAGCTGGCGTTTGATGAGGTGTTCATCTCCGATGGCGCCAAAACCGATACCGCCGCTTTGCAGGAGCTGTTTTCGCAGGATGCGCGCATCGCCGTGACGGATCCGGTG
>JAEWLZ010000063.1 GCA_023457295.1 Cyanobacteria bacterium OH_PDB_112 | reverse complement strand
CTACAATTCAGGATTATTCCAAAAAAGTTTTTCTCGAAGCAAATACTTGTTATACCTGTAAAAATTCTGCTACAAAAATGTTTAATAATAATTGGTAACTTTTTGTTACAATTACATGAATTTTTAGCAATTAATATTTTTAGGGGCTTTATAGTATAAGTAATTACTAATTTGAGGTTAGCGTAATGAATAAAGTCGGTTTAACTTTTGGTCAACAGATTGTTCCGATAACATCTGACACACCAATAAGCGAACATGAAAAAGCTGATTTGGTTGAAATGAAAAAAGTTTTGGATCAAAAAATCGGCAAAGATGTGGTCAATTTTAGACTAAAAGACGACAAAAACATGGAGATTATTGTAAATGATCCCAATAATCCTAAAAGAGAAGAGTATATTGCAAACCAGTTAAGAAAGATGTCAGAAGCAATACATCCTAAAAAACCTGTAACTTCTCCATCTGTAGATACCCAAAATACAGCGCAGCCAGGGCAAAATCTTAATGTTGTTGCATAAAATTTAATTCGAATAACAAAAAAATCGCCTTTCGGTTTAGGCGATTTTTTTTTGAGTTCTAATATTATTCCAAAGATGTTTCAAAATAATATGTTAAAAGTAAATTGAATTTTATATCCCCTCTTGAATACATCCTTGGGTTATAATTGGTTTAATTGCCCACATACTAGATATACTTATAATTTAATGAGGACTTTACAATGCAAGAGAACATATACGGCAAAAATGCTATCCAAGAAGCAATCAGAACCACGCCGGAGAGGATTAATAAAATATTGATTTCGAACGCAGTAAAAAAAGACAAAAAAATAAATGAGATTATTACAGAGGCAAAAGAGCAAGGCGTTTTGTTCCAGTTTGTTCCGGTGCAGAAGCTCGATACTTTGTCCGAAAATAATTCTCATCAGGGAATTGTGGCGAATATCTCTCCGATTAAATATCATGATTTGGATGACTTTTTGGAAGGTTTAAATAAAGATAATGCCATTGTTGTAATTCTTGACGGAGTAGAAGATCCTCATAATCTTGGCTCGATAATTCGAACAGCAGTTTGTGCCGGAGTCGACGGGGTAATAATACCCTCAAGACGTTCCGCCGGCGTGAACGCTACTGTCCAAAAAGCTAGTGCCGGGGCGGTAAATCGTATTCCGATAATTAAAGTGAACAATATTGTAAATGCAATCGAAAAACTTAAAGAAAAATCTTTTTGGGTTTACGGTGCAGATGCGAGTGCTGACCAAAACTATTATGATGTGGATTTCGGGGGAAATTGTGCAATTGTTTTGGGAGGCGAAAATTGTGGAATAAGTAAATTAGTCGGTTGTAATTGCGATTACCTTATTAAAATCCCTATGCTGAGTGATTTTAATTCGCTCAATGTGGCTAATGCAGGCAGTATAATTGTTTACGAGGTTATCAAGCAAAGAATGGTTAAATAATCTTATTCAAGGGGGAGACTATGACTTTTAACAAACGTGTTTTTGATGCCGATTCTATTTCTGATGAAGCGATAGAATCGGATATTCAAATAGAGGATATGCCGGAGGCGGAAAATATTTTTACTCCGTCAACAAGTGTCGAAAATGACAGTCTTGCTGATGATTCAGTCAAAATTTATCTTCAGCAAATCGGTAAAATACCTCTTCTTTTGCCGGAAGAAGAGTATGATACAGCAAAAGCCATCCAAGAAGGCTCATTGGATGCAAAACAAAAACTTATTAACGCCAATTTGCGACTTGTTGTGAGTATTGCAAAAAAATATACAGGACGAGGCTTGTCTTTTCTTGATTTGATTCAGGAAGGAAATATGGGACTTATGCGTGCTGCCGAGAAATTCGATTATTCAAAAGGGTATAAATTTTCTACTTATGCTACTTGGTGGATTCAACAGGCAATAAGTCGCGGAATTGCAGATAAGTCACGTACTATAAGACTTCCTGTCCATATGATTGAGACTATAAGCCGTGTACGCAAAATTACATCGGATTTGACAAATGAACTAAACAGAAAGCCTCGCAAAGAAGAGATTGCTCAAAGACTTGGTATTTCGATATCAAAATTGACGGCGATTTTGAAAACTACTCAAACAGTTGTAAGTTTGGAAACTCCTTTGAATCAAAAAGATGAAAGTTCAACTGTTAGTGATTTACTTGTTGATGAAAGTTCAATTGCTCCGGAAACCAAAGTTACGCAGGACAATTTATTTTCAGAGATGAGAAGCGTATTATCACAGTTGAGTATAAAAGAAAAAGACGTTTTGATTATGCGTTTTGGACTTGATGATGATGGGAAGAAAAAAACTCTTGAAGAAATAGGTTCTCGTTATGGGGTTTCTCGTGAAAGAATTCGTCAAATCGAAAATCGTGCGATAAGCAAACTAAAAAAACTTGTAAAAAATAACAAAGAAATACGAGGAATAAAAAACTTTATAGGGACATAAATAGTATTGTAATGTTATACGTAATATTAAAATCATAAAAAATCGCTGTTTTTATACCAGCGATTTTTTATTACAACTTTTTAATATATAAACTACAAATAAAGCAATTATCTATAAAATATATACTTTATATTTATAGAGAGATAGAGGATATTTATGTCCCAAGATTTAATGCAGCTACAAAATGAAAATTTGTATTTAAGACAGTTAAATGCACAAAAGCGAGCTGAACTTTTGTCAAAACAGTCTTGTTATGCTGATGTTTTGGGTTTATCTTCTTTTGATAATTTTCAAATAGGCAATGCTCTTCTGCAAACTCAGCCAAATACTTATAATAATGGTTTTCAATTAAATCCTATTCTTATGCAAATGCTTGAATATAAACTTTATCAAGATTTATATTCAAAATATGAAAATGCCGATACTCACAATACTAATACTAGAGATTCATCTGAAAGTATTTCTGCTGAGTCTGAAACAAATGAAAGTAAAAATTCTATTGCTAATAATCATGATGAAGTCAAAGAAAAATCGAATTCAGTCCCCGAGTCTAAAATATTAAAATTCGGAGGCGTTGCAAGCGGTCCTATATTATTCGGGGCGGCATATTCTTTGGCATATAATAACGCAAAAGCTAATGCCAAACTGAAAGAATATTCGCAAATTTTGCATAAAGAGAATATTTCTTCCAACGGTGATAATTTATTTTCTCGTGGTTCCGAGTCGTATAAATTAAATAGTGTAAAAGAAATTTTGGAAAATGATAATTCTTCTCAAATAACTCCAAAAACAAAAACTGAGATGAAAACATTCTTAAAAGAAAATGACTCTTTTTATAAATCCATGACCGAAAGAGATTCTGCTTTGGAAAAATTATCAAAAGCAAAAGAAGACCTAAAAAAAGCAAAATGGAAAGATAAATCCGCTGCAAGAAAAATAGTCAAAGAAGCTGAAAATGAATTTAATAAAATAAATAAAGAATTTAAAAAAGCAGCCAAAAACAAGCAAAGCATTGCGTTAAAAGACGGCGACAAATATTTAAAAGATATTAAAAATTTGAAAAATCAATTGAAAGGAAAAACAGGGGCAGAAGCCGAAAATCTTATAAAAGGTTTAAGAGAAACAGCAAAAAATTCAGGCAACGAGAAAATGGTTCAATTATTGGATGATCTGGCTAAAGATTCTTCAAAATTAACCAAAGCTGATATTTCAAAGGCCTTAAAAAAAGCTACTAAAGGAGCTGCAAAAAATAAAGCGTTAATAGAATCAGCAGGGAAAAATCTCGGCAGATTATCTAAAATGACTAAAGTAGGCGGCAAAATACTCGGTAAGGTAGCAATACCTTTGACCATAGCTTTAGAAAGTATAGATGTTATAAATGCTTGTGAAAAAGACGGCGGGCATTTTGGCAAAAATGCAAAAAAACAGACATTAAAATCAGGAGCGGGTATTCTTGCTTCAATAGGCTCAGGCGCTCTTGTGGGAACTTGTGTCGGCGGTCCTGTCGGTACAATTGCAGGTATAGTTGTAGGAGCAGGAATGTACTTTGCCGGCTCTAAAGGCGGTGAAATATTAGGGGATGAAATTTGGAAAGATGTAAATTAACCTTTTATATCGATATTTGACCCCAATGAATCGGGATATGATACGCTATTTTGAGGTGAGTCGGATTTTTTAATTTTTGCAAGAATTCGTTTATATTCTTTGAATTTTTTTTGTAAATCATTTGAATTTTTTTCAACATTAGGAGTTGGAGGTACTTCTGATGCTATTTTGGTATATAAATTTCTTGAGATTATTTGCATAAAAAAAATTTCCTTTTTTATACTAAAACAAAAAATAAAAAAAATTGCCAAATGGTTTTTGTGCAAGAAAAATTTTATATTTAGCAGTTTCACAATTAGTCAGCTTTCTAATAAAAAAAATTACCGTAATAAACTCCTGCGGCGTAATGTGTTTTTTATTAATAATTCATAAAATAAAATTCGTTATAAAAAAAGAAAAGTGCAGGGGAAAAATGAAGAATATAAAAGTAAAAACTTTACTATGTGTTATTTTTTTATGGGGTTTGTTTGTAAATAATTTAATTTTTGCGGTTGCTTCAGAAAAAACTGAAAAAATAAATAAATACCCTGATTATGCTTGTGAATTTAACGGAGAAGACAAATACGAAAATTTTAATCGTAAAATGTTTAATTTTAACAGCAAAGTCAATAAATATTTTTTGAAGCCGGTAGATATAGTTTGGTCATCTATAATGCCAAAATATGCTATGGAAAGAGTAAAAAGTTGTTATACAAATATTGAATATCCTAAAAGAATAGTAAGCTGTTTGCTGCAAAAAGACTTTAAATCAACAGGTAAAGAAACCGCAAGATTTTTGATAAATTCTACAATAGGTCTTGGCGGGATGTTTGACCCTGCAAAGAGTAAATTTAAAATAGAATCTTCAAGAGAAGATATGGAGCAGGTTTTTTCAAAATATCATGTAAAAAAGGGACCTTATCTAGTACTGCCTTTTGCACCGCCAAGCAATGTAAGAGGATATGTCGGGAAAGTTTTTGATTGCGGGCTAAATCCGTCAACTTATTTTATGGGTATCGGTCCTGTTATTGCTAAAGCGGGTTGCCTAGCCAACAAAACTTGTTATTCCCAGTCATTAATGAAAAATATTGAAGCTTTTGCAGATCCTTATGATGTCGCTAAAAAACTTTACGGGATAGATAATTATATAAAAAATTCAAATTTGGAACAAAAAGAAGTCACAGCTAAAATTGTTGGTGACCAAAGTATAGATAATAGGACTTTTATTCAATCCGAAACTTGTTTGAAAACTGATATGGTCTTTAAAGACTATAACCCTCAAAGTCCTGTTGTGGATGCTATAAGAACAACTTATTTTGAAACATCAAAGTCTAAAAAAGATTTTTGGAATGAATTATCTGTATGGAACCGAACATTTGATAAAAAAATTAAGAATTCAGAAGTGAATATAGATTCAGATCGACAGAATTATAAATTTAGATATATTTTACAAAAAGATAAAAAAGCACCTATTGCGATAATATATCCATCTATCGGTGAAGGTGCTTTTTCACATCATCCTGCGGTTTTTGCGAAAATATTCCATGAGGCGGGTTATTCTGTGATAATACAGGGCAGCCCATTTCATTGGCAATTTATAAAAAGTGTTCCTAAAGGCTATAATCCCGGATTACCGCAGCAAGATGCAAAATATACAAGACTTGTTACTCTAAAAATTTTGGAAAAACTTAAAAATGCAAAGAAAATCAATCCTGTTGAAAAGGTTGTTGTCGGAACTTCTTATGGAGGTTTAACAACTCTTTTTGTGGCGGCGCAAGAGGAAAAAGAAAATACTCTTAATATCTCCAAATATATTTCTATAAGTCCTCCGATTGATTTAGTTTATGCTTTAAAAAAATTGGATTCATATTCGTCTGTATGTAATGGTTATGGTGCAGAGTTGCAAGAAAAAACTGCTATTGCCGCAGATAAGCTTATAAAATTAAATAATGAATGTAAAAATAATAAATTAAATGACGCTTATCCTGCACTTACATTAACTGAAGAAGAAGGTATTATAGCTACAAATTTTATGATGCGACAAAAACTTTCTGATCTGATTTTCACTTTGGAAGATGCCTCAAAAACAAAAAAATCAGATATATATAAGCAAATAAATGATATGAGTTTTAGTGACTATTTTAATAAGTATTTGTTGGGAAATAATAATAAACAACTAAGAGATGTAAGTTACGAGATGAGTTTATGTTCAATAGAAAAATTTTTGTTGAACAGTAATAAATATAAAATATATGAAGCCATAGACGATTACTTTATAAATGAAAAACAATTATATTGGTTAAAACAAATTGGCTTAAATAAAGTAGTTTTATTGAAAAACGGTTCACATATGGGCTTTTTATACAGAAAAGAATTTCAAGATTCATTTAAAAAAGACATCAAAGAAAGTTTAGTAAATTCAGAGAAGCTTTAAGTTTAACCAAAGTATGTCAGAGGTAAGGCGACATAGAAAGTTGTTCCGTACTGTTCTTCTGTTTCAAACCAAATAGCTCCTTTATGAGCTTCAATAATTCTTTTTGATAGAAATAATCCTGTGCCGGAACCTATTTTACGTTCAATTGCCTGAGCCATTTCGTAACGATTAAATATTTTTTCTTTCATTTCCAAATTAATCGGTTTACCTTCGTTATGAATACTTATAATTATTCTTCCGTTTTTCTCTATATATTCTATATCTATTTCAAAGCCTTCAGGACTATGTTCAATAGCATTTTCTATTAAAACTTCGAATACTTTTTGTATCTCTTTTTTGTCTACTTCCACAAAATATGGCTTTTGGGCTTTTTTGAAATTAATTTTAACATTTTTAAGATTTGCCATATTTTGAGATAAAATTATTGCTTCATTTAAAATAGCATCTGGTTTATGTATTACTAAATCAAGTTTTTTCTTGCCTGATTCATAATTGTAGATATCTACTGATTTATTTAATAATTCAATTATATTTTGATTATTTTCGTATATCTCTTTTATTATTTTTCTGTTTTCCCCAAGTTCTATGTCAGAATATTCTAGAAGAAATTCAAGAGCTACCCTTTCGCCTATAAGAGGAACTTGAAAATCATGTGCAAGAGTAGAAACAAATGAATCTCTTAGCTCTTCTGTTTCTATAAATTTTGCTATTTCCCAAATTACACTTACAACAGAATCGCTTATTACTTTCATCAACTCTATTTCTTCATCTGACCATTTGCGTGCTTTTTCTGAACAAAGAACTATAAATCCCAAAACTTTAACTTCTTTGTTGTATTTGATAAGAGGGAAGGATAATAAAGCTCTTATTTTATATTTTTCAAAAAAATCATGCGTTTCTTTGGGGTGACATTCTTCGACATCATTTATAATTAAAGGTTGGAGATTACGAATCAAATTTAAGAAAGCTTCCACGCAAACTTTAGGAAATATTAAATTATTAGTTGCCATATCTTCTTCTTCTATTATATATTCATATTTTATATTCAATTCTTCCAGGCTTATTTTAGAGGATTCCAAAAATAAAGTCCGATTTAAGTTAAATATTTGAGCTAATTTTTTCAAAAGTTTTTCATAAGCCTGATCCAAATCCCGTGTGAGTTTTATTTCAGAGATAATATCTTTTAAAACCCTTTCTTTGTTGGCAGTTCTTCTTTGATTTTCATATGATTCTGCTTGATAAAGCGCTATACCTACTTGATCTCTTAGGACTTGAAGAAAATCCATTTCTTCTTTTTTTAAAACCCTTTTCTTTTTTGTGAAATGTATTATTAGGATTCCCATAAGTTCATTCTTATATTCTACAAAGAAGCCATAATCTGATTTAGTTCCTGATTGGAATATAGAATGTACTGATTTATACTCTGTTAAATTATCTTTTTGAGTGAGTTTTTCCATATCTTTTATTATTATATTTTTTCTGTTTCTTAATCTTTTCAAAAATTCAGGAGTTTCTTTTTCTACATCAAGCCCTAACAGACTTTTGGTTTGAGAATTTTTTAATACTTCAAAATCAAATGGTAAAAACTTTTCTGTCTTTCTGTCATAATCACAGAATATACACCTGTCGGCATCAAAATAGTTTCTTACCATTTCAATAAAATAATTTTTTATTATTCGAACATCAAGGGTGCTTCTTATTATTTTTATGGTTTCTCGGAGTATTCGTTCTTTTTGAACAAATTGTTTCTCTTTTTTGTATAGATTTGATTGATAGATAGCGATACCCGCCTGGTCTGCCAAAGTTTTAACAAATTTAATATCATCTTCTGTTATTTCTCTTTTAGAATTAAAACTTATCACAATATTTCCATAATATAATTTTCCATAGTAAATGCTTACCGCTATTAAAGAAATACAGTTAAAGTTTCTATAAAATTTTTCAATAGGACTGTTTTTAAGATTATTTTCTTCTAAATATTTATCTAAATCTCCAAAAAATATTTTTTCTTTTGAAAAATGTTCAGTTTTTATGTAGTCATTAAATTCAGGATTGGAGGCATAATCATAGCCGATAAATGTCATGATATTAGCATTTGATCTGTATTCATTGCCTGACAAAACAAAATATTTTTTTTCATCAAAGTCATAATCCGCAAAAACTACTCTATCAGCTTTAAAAAATTCTCCTATTTGCTGTACCATTTCATGTTTAACAAAATCAATATCAATAGAACTTCTTATACTTTCTATTATTTTCCTCAAAATAAGTTCTTTTTTTACTGCTTTTTTCTCATTTTCATATAATTCTGCCTGATAAAGAGCTATTCCTGTTTGGTCAGCTAGAATTTTTATTAAGTTTATTTCATCATCATTAAAAGCATAATTTTTTTTGGTATAGTGTATGGCAAGTAATCCGTATATTTTATCCATATATAATAAAGGTAGTGCAAGTCCTGATTTTATGTTGTAGTCATATATATAATTTTCATCTATTTTTCCTTTATTTTCTTTAATAAAATCCAAATGATTATGGAATTTTATAATTTTTTTAGCCCTGAAGATATCACCATATCCTCTGAATTTATCTAGTTCCACGCCGAAATTGCTTTTAACATCAGGTCCTGAAAGATATTCTGCTGTTTTTTTGAACGGCATAAAAGCATTCGTATAGGGGTTCAACCTCGATATAAAAACCCTATCCGCCTCGAATCGTTTACCTATTTCTGTAACAAACTTATTTTCAATTTCATCAATATTAATTGAATTTCTTATTGTATCGGTAATATCTCTCAATAATTTTTGTCTTTCAGCACTATATTTTTGTTTTTGATAAAGATCAGCTTGATTTATTGCAATTGAAGCTTGTTTTGCAATAGCACCTGTAATATATCTGTCATTTTTTGTAAAATTCCTAAAATTTTCTACAAAATGGCAGACAATTGAACCGACAACAACATCTTTTGGTGCAATAGGTAAAATAAAATAAGATTTTACTGAGAGTTCATCTATTAACATTTTACGGGTTGCCTTGGGTAATTTTTCTTTTTTTGTATCAGAGCAAAATATTACTTTTTTTTCCGCCGCTTTTTTTATAAAGCCTTTAGTTTCGTCTTTAGTCGGTTGTGCTATAATGTGGGATTTTATTTCAGGAGATGATAAATATTCCGCCCATTCTCTTATCGGACGATTGGATGCTGATTCTACTTCAACTTCAATATAAAAACATCTGTCGGCTTTAAAAAACTTTCCTGTTTCTGTAATTATAGAATTGATTATTTCTTCAAAATCAAAAGTTTTTATAGATGAGAGCATTATTTGCCTTAAGACTTTTTCATTTTCAGCATCTTGCTTCGATTCTTTAAATAATTCGGTTTGGTATAAAATCGCACCTATCTGCTCTATAAGTATTTTTATTAAATTGAATTCATTGTGACTTAATATCCTTTTCTTATCGGTAAATTGCATTACAAATATACCTAAAATTCTGTCTTTATATTTAACAAGAAATTCATAATCAGACTTAACTTTAAAACGATTAAGAGTTTTAATTGATTTATATTTGGACAGATTTTTTTTAGATAAAGTTTTTTTTAAATCTTTAATTAATATGTTTTTGCCTTTATAGAACTTGTTTGCAAATTCAGGAAATTTGTCTTCAATAGATATTTCTTTCAAGCTCGGTATTTGTTCATATTTGCGGCTTTCTATTCTGAAGGGAGAAAAATTTTCTGTTTCTTTGTCAAAGTCGGCAAATAGACATCTGTCGACATCAAAATAATTTCCTACAATTTTTACAAAATGCTTTTTTATTTCTTGAGAATCAGTTGTGGCTTTGAAAATTTGAGAAATTTCTCTTAATAATATTTCATTTTCAAGAGATTTTTTTTCTTTTGTATAAAGTTTGGCTTGATTAATCGCTATAGATATTTGTTTAGCTATTTCTTCAATAATTTCTATTTCTGTAATATCCCAGGATTTATTATTTGTGACATTAACTAGGGTAAAACTTCCCCACAGATTGTCTTTTAGTAGTATAGGAACCCACAAGAGTGATTTTACTTCCATTTTTTTATAAAATTCTTTTAAATAAGCAGGATATTTTGAATTTTTTAGAGGTTCTATAATAAAAGGTTTTGCGGATTTTAAAAAACGTTTCCCTGCATATTCACCAATTTTTTTATATCCTGGGATATCTACGGGGCTTTTTATTCTTTTACTGCTTTTATATTCTTGTATTATAGAGAAATCTTTTAAGTCATATAAGTTAGGGAATTCAAGAATAGTAACTCTTTCAACATCAAAGTATTTTGCAAGTACATAACATGTTGTTTTTAAGGTTTCTTCTATATCAAGTGAACTTCTTATGGCTGCGGTTATTTTTTTGTACAATGATTGAATTTCATTTTTTCGTATTAATTCAAGATTTTTAGTCGCTATTTTTATAATAGAACTTGTTGCAACTTGTAAAAAATTCGATTTTTCTTTAATATTGCCTAAAGGAACTATTTTTAATTTTTTTATTTCATTTATAAAAGCTTTTTTATCGATTTTAAATCGTTTTGCTATATCTATAAGCTGGTTTTCATTAATTTTTTTGGTAATAAATTGTCCACCAATAACCGATGCAATATGTTGT
>JAEWLZ010000062.1 GCA_023457295.1 Cyanobacteria bacterium OH_PDB_112 | reverse complement strand
TAAAAAGGGGATCGAGGTTGATGTCACCCGTCCCTTTCGAGAGATTTTGGTAATTGTAACCAACAGGATTGAAGACGCAATTGTTCCGCAGAACAGGTACAGCAGTGTCGTCAATCTTATAGATTCCTGTATCGTTAAAGGCGATGATATTGGTGGTAAGAATCGGAGAAGAATAAGAAGTGAAGTAAATTCCGCCGCCATTGGGGGCATTGTTTCCGCAAATTGTGTTGTTGCTGATGGTGCCGCTGATGGCTGGGTAAGATCGAACAAAGTAAATTCCACCGCCTCCTTGAGTAGCACTATTTTCCCAGATCGTGTTGTTGCTGATTGTCGCAGAGCAAGTAGAGTGAATCCCGCCACCATATAGAGAAGAAATGTTTCGACAGATCGTATTATTGCTAATCACCGGGGAAGACTGCCTGCAACTGATTCCGCCACCAAACCGGTCAGTTATATTTTCACAAATAATATTGTTGCTGATCGTTGGAGAAGAAAAAAAGCAGTAAATTCCACCACCAAAGGAAGAAGTTTTCCCATTCTTGATAGTAAATCCGTCGATCCGGCTGTACTGACAGCTAGCCGTGGCAGTCACGACTGAACCGCCCTGCTGACCGTCAAGGATTGTTTCATGGTGTCTGAAGTCCCGCTGGTCCCGTTGCGTCTCCGTTCCCGAAAAGCCACCGTAGAGATAGGCAAAGGTCCAAAGTGTGATACGTTCATTGTATTTTCCCTCCACCACCCAGACCTCTCCGCCAGATGCAGTGGCTGCTTCAATCCCAGCTTGGATCGTTCGTTTGGCGAGAGCCCAGCTTGTTCCGTCGTTGGCATCGCTGCCGTTCGGAGAGACGTGGATGATCGCCGGTATGAATGTTTCAACTCTTCCGTCATACTCATCGGCCCCGATGTCTACGTGTTCCCCGAAGATTCGAACTTCGCCATCCAGATCCACTTGCCCGGAAAGAATGTCTGCGTCGTTGCCCGCATCAAGGCAGGGGGAATCAGCTTTCAGGTGACATTGGCCATACTCCAGTGCCTCCAATTTAGGATTAAGGTTAATATCGCCTGTCCCCGCCGACAAGCCGGAGTAATTATATGTCGAATTAAAGACACAATTGTTTCGAAGCATGGGTTTGCCACTTGAATTATTATAAATACCGGTGACATTGAAGGAGATGATGTTATTGGTAAGAATCGGAGATGAGGAGTCGGAGTAAATTCCGCCGCCGTCAATGTAGCCATTATTTCCACTGATTGTATTGCTGCAGATAGTCGGGGACGAGGATTCGCAGTAAATTCCCCCTCCTCCCTCTATGTAAGCATTGTTTCCGCTAATCGTATTATTGTTGATTGTTGCGGAAGAGGCGGAACAGTAAATCCCGCCGCCTTTCTGGGCATTGTTTCCGCTGATTGTATTACCGTTGATCGTTGGGGATTGAACACGGCAGTAAATTCCGCCACCTGCGCCGGCATAGTTTCCGCGGATCATGTTATTGCTAATCGTCACGAATGAGCAATAAATCCCGCCGCCTCGTTGACTGGCCTTATTTCCAATGATTATGTTATCGGTGATCACCGACGGTGATGAAAAAGACCCAGCAGAGTAAATCCCGCCGCCTTCATAGGCATTGTTTCCGCGGATCGTGTTGTTGATGATTGTCACGGAAGACTGACTCCAGACAATTCCCCCTCCGCTACCGTTGGAACTGTTTCCGCAGATCGTGTTACTACTGATCGTCAGGTAAGAAGAGTCAATGATGTCAATCCCACTGCCGGAGTTTCCGTTGATCGTATTGTTGTTGATTGTAGAGGAAGAGAATGAACAGTAAATCCCGCCGCCAGAGTTTTCGCAGATCTTGTTATTGCATATGGTGGGGGAAGAGTAATAACAATAAATTCCTCCTCCACAGTAGGAACTACCGACAAGCGTCCCGGATCCATTTCGGAGGGTAAACCCATCAATTCGGCTGAGGGGACCACAAGTCTCTGCTGTCACCACAGATCCGTTCGCCTGACCGTCGAGGATCGTTAGGTTGATTTTGAAATTTCTCTGCGATATGTCGGTTTCCGTTCCGACAAACCCACCGTAGAGGGCTACGCCCGCTTTTAAGGTGATCCGCTCGTTATACGTTCCTGCTGCTACCCATACTTGATCTCCAGATGTCGCAGCCGATAGCCCTGCAGTAACTGTTTGCTTGGCTAATTCCCATGAGGCCCCGGAATTAGAGTCACTGCCGGTGGATTTAACATAAACAGTGTTAACTTGTGCAGAAGAATTAAAACAGAAACCAAAAACACAGAACAATAATAAACAGATGGTCGCCGCATCCCACTTCATTTCCCAGTCCTCCAAAAAGAAACAGCATTAAAAACATTTTTTAACAGATGCATTTTAGTAAACTTTCGCATTATTTTAGGCTGCTGGGGCTAATACATCCAGCAGGAACTGGTATTTTTTATCATGTACGGTATCATTACCGAACATTATCATAAATCGTTCGTTCCACAGCGTCCGTCGCAGGCTGGCCAGGGCGTCGGCGAAGCTGGGAGTCGTTTTGCTCGTATACCACGGCAAAATTCGGAATCGCTTTTTCGTCGTCGCCGGCTTGCAAAACCACAGCCACACCATCGAATACAGCCACAAGCCAATGGCCGCGGCTCGCTCCGGGCCTTTTCTCGCCCACGTTTGCAGTTGATGCGGACCAAGATTTTGCTTGGTCTGTTTGAACGTGTCTTCGATTGCCCATCGATTGGCATAGGCAGCCAGCACGTCGGAGACTTTCATATTCACATCCGTCGTGAAAAAGTAATCGTCTTTTTCTTTTCCCGCCGGGTCGCGGCTGATAACCAGAAGCACCGGCGAAGGACTGACCTTGTACCACAGCACTTGCCGCGAATAAACCAGACGCGTCCTCTTGCAACCTCGGCCGGTAAATTTGACCTTCGTCCATTGGCGGACATGCGAGGCCAGGCCCTCCGGCTTGGGCAAAATCTTGCCCCGTTTTCGCGGACGACCTTTGCCGGAGCTTTTTCTCTTCGGCGGCAGATCGTAAAGGATCGCATCGCGACGCATTCGCGAAATGATCGTTGTATGGAGAAGATCCGTGCCAGCCAGCGAGGCGTAGAATCCATCGGCCACGATGCGAAATTCTCTCGCAGAGAACCACGAGGTTATTTCTTCGATCATTTCCTCGGCGAGTTGAATGATCGTTTTCTCCTGCTTGCGATGCAGCCTCATGTTGATCGGCAGGCCGAGAGGTTCTCCACCCCAGGGTGGCTGAACCTGCAACGTAAGCACAACAAGGTTCAGCCCCCAGGCGTAAACGATTTTTGTTTTGGTCGAGCGGACGGCGTCTCGCCAGGAGCCGGCGCCTTCGACTTTTCTGCCGCTGCGATGAAACAGTGTGTCGTCGAGGGCCAGCGGGATGATTCCTTTCGGCGTAAATGCCGTGATCAGCAGACGAGACAGAATTTTCCAGAGTTCGGTCATCGAAAACTTCGCGTCGGGGAAGAATCGATGATAAGCGTCGTGGGCACGGCGAAAGAACGGGTCCGCCAATGGAATGATCGCGGTGACCGTGCGACGAACGGTACAGAGAATTTAGCCGGGGATCAGTTCGGAAAAGATTTTGGCTCCGGGCTTCGTAAATATTGGAAAATACTGTTGAAGAATCAGCGTCCATGCCGATATGTTTTCCATAGTGATACCAACCTTTCGATGTATTTAGACCACATATCAAATTCATCGGCTGGTTGGTTTTTTTATAATCAGTTTTCATCAAAATATTAACCCAAAAAAGTGCGAAAGTTTACTTTTATACAAAACTATTCAAATTGTGATAGAACACTATTACTCCGTCCATTCTAACTTTGTGGATATAGTCGTTTCAGTTTCACCCGGGCATCTTTGCTGGTAAACTGCCAATCCACCGATTTCTGCCCGGCATTGCGTCGTTGGACCCAGCCC
>JAEWLZ010000061.1 GCA_023457295.1 Cyanobacteria bacterium OH_PDB_112 | reverse complement strand
GCACTAAGCTCTCAACAAGGAAACACATCCACCGCAAAAGTATCTCCTTCTATTTTTTTCGATGAAAAAAGTAAGCTATTACATATAAAAGATAAAACTGTCAGCATTAATGATGAAGACAGCATATTAAAAATAGCTGAAGGATTGACACAAGATGAAGTTTATAACCTCACTTCTATAGTAACAAAATTCAAATTTGAAAAATCTACTGAAGTCTCAAAAAATTCTTCGGAGAAAAGACCTGTTGCAGCGACTGGGACGACAGCTGGATCTCCCGAGCCTAAAAAAGCTGAAAAACCTATGTTTGCAACCATAAAACCAGGGCAAAATTTGTCTAAAGTTTTTGCCGAAAATTATGGAGCAACAGACAGCAAAGATATTTTTGACGGAACAAACAAAATTATTTCTGTTAAAGGGAATGAATATATTTCAGAAAAAGGAGCTGATAAACTAAAAGTGAATGACAAAGTAGTTTTGCCTCCTAAAGTAGAAATAAATAATAAAGTATATTATTTAAAAAATTCTGACCAGTTAACGCCTGTTCCTAATGAATTGATTGAAGCTGAAAATACACCTCCAAAAATACCTACAACAGATGCTAAAACAGGACAGCAGCAACCCACAACAAATCCTAAATCTAACAATTTTGGGGAATTAACAATAAAACCCAAAGATTCGGAAGCCGCAGAAAAATTTGACAACTGGCAAAAAAAATTAGCAGAATTAAGAAAAAAACATACATCTACAACAGATACAACAACTGCGCCAAAAGATACAAGCAAACAAGAGCCAACTATAAATAGTAATGATTTAAAAAAAGTAATACAAGAAGAAATTAAAGAAGAATTCAAGAAATCAATGAAAGGATTTTTTCCAAATAATAAATAAACTAAACAAAAGAGAAGCCTAAAAAGACTTCTCTTTATTTTTCCCTGTATTAAAGCTGTTTATGCTTTTGCTAAAGTCGCATATCTTGGTTTTTCGTTTAAGTATGTTTTGCTGTTTAGATATGCCTGTATTTTTATGTGATTTGAATTAGGTCTTCCGCGGAAAGCCACTTTTTTCAAAACCATCACATTTTCTTTCAATTTGATTTCTTTTGCAAGATTTTCTATATTTTGTTTATTTGTAACCGCATCAACATATGTTTTATATTTTTCTTCATTATCAAATTGTTTAATAACATATTTTTCAGCTTCTTTACAAACACCATATACTGTTTCGGCAGCGGCATCCATAGAATCTTTGAACATAGTTCCCAAAGGCAAACCACCCACAAGACCTTTTCTTAAGACATTTTTTCCTTCATCAGCGTACTCGGGAGAAAGATCGATTTTTTCGATAGAAGGTATTCCTTTTATTTGAGGTTTTTTCGGGTCGTCAGGATTCGGAATAAATTCTCCGATTTTAAGACGAATATCCGTGCCTCGTTTTTGGTCATCTATGCCTATATTAAAGGGATGCTCGATTTCATAGGCATCATTTGATTTTTTTGCAATATTACTATTATGTGCCAAAACAAGAACATTTGATTCATCATTATAACGGAAGAAAGCTGAAACTTGACCATTTTCATAGTCACCACCCCACTTAGCAACGGGTGAAAGGTAAGCTGTGTCTCCATTTGTTAATGCTGACATATCTTTGCCGTTTCTGATATTCCAAATTTTTCTTTTTTCTTCGTGGAAATCTTTTACAAAGCCTTTATTAGGATCATCTAACCATTCCCAATGAATAATACCTCTATTTTTTACATAAATATTTTTACAAGCTGTTTCATAACCTGATTCAAGAAGCTGATCTCCCATATAAAAAGTCGGATCACCAGGCATAGTCATCAAAAGCTTATCTATGATATGAGATTTGTCTCTTGCTTCTTTTGTCATAATATCCAAAGCTCTGTCTGCAAGTTTTTTGAATTTTTCATCATCTTCATTTAAATTCAACTTGTGTGCATGATTTGCCTGAATCATAACATCTTTTATTGCGATATCAAGAGGAACAGCGGCAAAGTTTTCAGAGGCGAATTTTTTGCCCTTATAGTTTCCTGCCACCAAATCTTTAATACCGCCTAAAAGAGCTTCTTTAACGGCTTTTTTGTTTTCAATTCCAAGACTTTCATCATCTACCGCAGGAATAAGACTTTCACCTATGGCTTTTGCCATTGCAAGAGCTTTTGTATCGGGTTTTGTACCTGTGTTTGTATGAAAATCATCCGCATAAATTTTTGTTAATTTTTCTATCGATTTTTGTGAATCTTTATGATTATAGAAAATGCCCATATCCAAAACCAAATTGTGCATTATTCTTGGTTTGTCATGGTTTCCGACAAAGTTGTGGGAGTGTTTTACACCATCTGCCGGCATATTATAAAGGAATCCGTTATTTTTGCCGCCCCAATTATTTTTACCTGTCATAGCTTCAGCTATTTTGTTTAGTTGTTTTTTATAATTATCTCCACCTTCTCCATCGTTTCCGGTTTCAAAATCACGCAAAAACATTCTTTGAAGAGAACCATACAATACATTATAATTGGAAACAGAAGTTGCGCCTGTTTTTTGAAGAGTTTTTTGGGTGACATCAAGATCATCTGAAAATCTTTCGGAAGGATTTCCGAAAAGAGAACCTTCGGGTAAATCTGTCATCTCTAAAATAATAAGCGAATTTGGATTTTCTTTTCTTACTCCTTTTACAAAAGATTCCCAAATAGGTATTTCTTTTTCTTCCCATTCTTTAGCGGAAGCATCAACACCATTTCTGATATTGTCAATTTCAAGAGTATCTTTTGTGGCATCAGTACGCCAGTTCAGACCGGATTCTGTTTTATCAAGTACAACATAAGCCATTTTTAAAGCATTTGTACTTACATCTTTGAATTTGTCTTTTATATTTTCTGAAAGAATATCTTTATCAGAATCTGAAATTTCTGTAATGCCGTCTTTTAAAAGATTTAATACTTTTCTTGCTTCTTCTTCTTCACTGCTTGCACAAATCCCTTTGCCGCCATTTATACTTTGCAATCCGACTTTTCTCAAAGCCTTATAGTCATATACTAAATTACCTTTTTCATTTTTAATTGAAACATCAGGGGCTAAAGACTTAACAAGCAAAAACTTAGTGATATCATCAGAAATCAAAGGTAAAGCAAGCTTACCTTTAGCGGTAAGGTGTCCTTTTTCGTCATACAAGCCCAAATTGCCGTCTTTATTAGCTTTTTCGACAATTTTATTTGCAATTCCGACCATTTTTCCGTGATAAAATTCATAATCCATATCATAGTAAATATCACGGAATTTTTTAGGAACTTTATCATAATTATTTTCTTTAAAAAATTCATTACGTGTTTTCAATATATCTTCAGAATGACTAGCTTTCTTAGATAGATAAGGGCTTCCGAGGACAGCTGTTAAATCATCCGAAAATTCAATCGCTTCCAAAGGATAGTTCATACTGTGCTCAAGTAAAACATCTTGAGGCGAACCGTTTTTATGAAGTTCAGGAATATAATATTTGTTATCAATAATATTATCTATAATCTCGTTGCTCATAACTTCTTTTGCTCTACCCAAATTATTACAAGCAGCATTTTCATCAGAGATATTATCAGGGTTCAAAATTAATTTTTTATAACCTTCTTTAGAATCTTCAGTGCCTTTTATAACACCTAGAAATCCTTCTGTAATAGCGTTTTTAACTACTTTAGTCCAGTAAACACCTGTTTTTTGAACATAATCTCTAACTTGATATGTTGCCTGCTTATAAGCTTCTTTTTCAAGAGCGGTGAAACCTCTTAGAGTTAAATCATGTTCATCTTTATTTGTATAAGTATAGTTAAGCTTTGCAACATCAACGTTACCATCCCAGGTATTGAAGTTTCCGGGAGCTTTTACACCTATTTTTCCATTTCTATATCTTAAAACTGATTTTAAGAAATCGGCATTATCTTTACTTTCCCCTTTACCGCATTTGTCTTTATACTTATCGATTCTTTTGTAAAAATCGCCAAGCTCATCTTCGCTGACAGGAAAAGCGTCAATAATAACAGAATTATTATGATTAGAATTATCATAATGATTTTCAATTTTTAATATATCATTTTTAGGTAAAACTTCATCTTTATCCAAAAGATCTTTTGAGACAAATCTATCATCATAAACCTGAACAAAAGTTCTTTGAGTTTTATCTCTTTTGTTTTGGGTCTTAATAAGACTTCCGTCTTCTGCGTAAGAATACTTATAATCTCCGTTTGTAACTTTAATTTTAAAATGAGAGAAAAGCTCCTTGCCCTCTTCAGATGCGGGATCTACATTTGGCAATATACCTACTGAAGGATATCCTCCGGTATTTTTAACCCAGTTATAACAGTAAGAGTCTTTACCCCATTTCCAATTATGTCTAAAGTGAATTCCTTCAAGACCTTCATTTACAAATGCGGCATCTGCTAAAGTGGACATGCCTTTTTTGGCAAATTCCACATTCATTTGCTTGTAAACATCCAAATTTCCGAATCTGTCACTCATCTGATAGCCATTTGGAGTCCAATAACCATGATTTGAACGATGATCAGCAAAAGGAGTCAAAAGCATTCTATTGATTCCCATTCCGTGAAGATATTTTATTTTTTCAATAATCCCTGCAAGATTCCCGTCAAAAAGATTATTATGAGTTCTAACAGAATCAAGCAAGTCTTTACTTCTTTTTCCTTCAATTTTAACAAGCTTGCCGTCTTTCATTTCCCAACCGGGATTAAAATTGTCCGCAAGAGCATGCCCCATTACACCTGGCATTTTGCCGGGGATTCTGTCACGGTGAATTATGACAAATTTTGCTTTGTCTTTATCTGAGTTTTCAAGTTTATATTTGTCTATTCTTACACCGTTGTCTTGATGATAAAAAGTTTCTTTAGTATTTTTATCAACTATTTTAAACCTGTAAGCAAAATCCTGATTAGGCATAAAAATTGTTGATGGATCAAAAACCGTCTTTTCGCCAGATTTTACAGGCAACGAATGCATTTGAGCTTTTCCGTCAACAAACCAGTTTAAATTTTCCTTCACGACAGGTGCTATTTCGACTGATACATCGTACTTTTCCTTGTCATGAGGGAAAAAGAATTCATAGGCTTCATAGCCTTTATTATCTTTTGATTTTTGGCTACCTTGAAAATTTATTCTTTCTTTAGTTTGAAGAACACCATTAACTAACACTTAGGACTCCTTACACACCTGTGTATTTATATTAAAAAGCAAGAACAAAATTTTTTGCGCTTTTTTGAAGTTTTATTAAAAAAGATTTACATATTACTATTTCAATTTTTCTAATTCGACTTTTGCAGGCGTAAAATCAGGATTTAAGCGCAAAGCCATGTTAAAATCACGCCTTGCATAAGAATAATTTTCATCCATAATTTCAATCAATCCGGAATAATAATAATTAACCGGATTTCTTTCATTAATATGAAAAGAACACATCAAATATTGTCTTGCCAAAAAAGGATTTTTTTCGATTAAAGCCAGCTTTACAAGACCAATCCATGCCTCAGAAAAATTGGGGTTTATCGCTAAAACCTGTTTATAAACAGCTCGCAAATTATTACTTTTTCCATACTTCCCTTGAATTTCGGCAATATTATATAGTGCAGCATAATTACGAGGATTCAGCTTTAAAGCTTGCGTATAAGCCTCTAAAGCCAATTTATCATCTGACATTTCACGATAACAATTTGCTATTTTTTGTATTAATTTATCAGATTTTTTAAGATATTCAAGGGCATGCCCATAATTTTTCAAAGCTTCATTATAAT
>JAEWLZ010000060.1 GCA_023457295.1 Cyanobacteria bacterium OH_PDB_112 | reverse complement strand
AGGTTAAGCAATAAAGTTAAAATCTCTTTATTCCGCGGCTTCTGCAAGATTTATTATATTATTGAGTTTTTTATCCAAAATTATAAGCTTTTCCCTTATCACAGAAGGTTGATAAGCGCCATTTTTTGTTGAATATGAAACATATTTTATATTATCTTCGGCTTCTCGCCATTGCTTTAAAACTACTTGAGAATACGAATCTATTTCTTTTATACCTGTATAAATATCTTGCTTGGCAAAAGGTGTGTTTTTGTATTTATTCAAAAACTCATTAAAATAAAATTTTTGAACGTTTACACAAGCTGCAAAATTTTGAATTTCAGACGATTTTACTGATGCTTCAAGTTTTTTCAAAACAGACTTTATAACAAGTAAATCATCATAATACTCAGGTCTTTTTACAGGACGTAAAATTTTTATTTGTTCATCTGTCAAAACGGCAGGAGCAAGTTGTTTTTTTAGAATTTTAACATCAGGAGGAGTCGGCACGGCGGAAGGATTTTTGTAAATATCAATGAATCCGGCGTCTTGTTGGTTATTTTGAACATCTTTTTGAAAATATTCATTAACATCAGGAGGAGAGCCAACATAGCCAGCCCCCTGCCATAAAAAACATAATATCAGCAAAAATATCATTTTGGGAAAATTCTTCATACTTAAATTATACTTAATATTAAGAAGGAAGTTAATTCATTATGTCAAAATCACCTTTGCGTAGGAAGCTTTACATGAGTTCATTTTTGACATATAAAAAGATTATACAAAAGGAGAAAAAATGACAGATAAAGCTTTTTTAGGTATAGATGTAGGTTCTGTGACAACCAAAATAGCAATAATAGATGAAACGGGCAAATGTATTGATACAACTATGGTTCGCACATCAGGTAAACCTGTATTGGCTGTCCAAAAAAGCATGCAAAATCTCCTTGAAAAAGGTTACGGCGATTTTAAAATAATGGGCGTAGGCACGACAGGAAGCGGAAGAAATCTTGCAGGCGCTCTTGTCGGAGCAGATGTAATTAAAAATGAAATAACAGCTCACGCGGTAGCCGCATCTACCAATATTCCTGATGTTCAAACTATTCTTGAAATAGGCGGACAAGACAGCAAAATAATAATTTTGAGAGATGGAATTGTAACTGATTTTGCAATGAATACTGTTTGCGCAGCAGGGACAGGAAGTTTTCTTGACCAACAGGCATCAAGATTGAATGTTCCGATTCAGGACTTTGGTCCTACTGCACTTAAATCAAATTCTCCGGCAAGAATTGCCGGACGTTGCGGAGTTTTTGCAGAAAGTGACCTTATTCACAAACAACAGTTAGGTTATCCTGTCGAAGATTTGCTTTATGGTCTTTGCCAGGCTCTTGTCAGAAATTATTTAAGTAATTTGGCTCTTGGAAAAGAACTTTTACCAAAAGTCGTATTTCAAGGCGGTGTAGCAACAAATATCGGTATGGTGAAAGCATTTGAAGAAGCTTTAGGCTGTGAAGTTATAGTTCCTGAAAATCACCAAACTATGGGTGCTATCGGAGCTGCTTTGCTTGCTATGGAAAACTATGATTATACAAAAAAAGACACTCTGTTCAAAGGTTGGAATATAAGCGGACTTGAATTTTCATCTGTCACAAATGAATGTACCGCTTGTTCAAATAATTGCGAAATAATAACAATTTTGGAAGGTAAAAACCTAAATCCTAACGCTAAAAACCCAAAAGAAGTGGAAGGCAAAGTTATTGCACGCTGGGGTGGTACCTGCGGAAAATGGGATATAAATTAAAAAGAGGTAAAACCCCGACAGTACGGACTTTCACCTCTTCAACTTTTCCAAAATTAAAAATACAAAACTTAGTATATTACACCTGAAAACACTTTATAAAAAAGATAAAGTGATGCTATAACAAGTAAACCGCCACTAAATTTCATAATAGCGTGCGATAATGAATGCATTGTAAGAAGTTTCTTGCAGGCATTTGTGAAAAATGCCGCCACTAATAGTATTACACCTTGCCCTAATGCAAATACAAAGAACAATAAAGCTCCTGTATAAATATTAGATTTTAAAGAAACAAAAGCCATTATACTAGCCAGAATCGGCGTAGAACAAGGAGTTGTTCCTAATGCAAATACAATACCTATAAGTGCCGGAACTAAAAACAAGCTTCCATTATTGTTTTGCGGTAACTGTTTAACAACGGTTGGAATCGGAACATATAGAATTTCAAGAACATGAAGTCCCATAATCATAATTAATGACGCCAAAATCAAAATCAAATAAGGGTTAGCGTTTGCCCCCATAACTTGACCTGTTAAAGCGCAAGTAACACCAATTACCGTGAGCGCAATAGCTATGCCTAAAATAAATGACATAACCTGTACCATAAGTTTCATATCTTTTTTTTGATTATTGCCACCGACATAGCCGATGACTACGGGCAAAAGCCCTAATGAACAGGGAGAAGCAGAAGCTATTATCCCTCCCAAAAAAGCCATAACAAAAAGTAATATTGAGCTATGACCCATACCCATATGGGCTGTAATAATCTGATTTATACTATCCATCTATTTACTTTCTTTCCTTCTCTATTTTAGTTCTTTTAAGTAACCTTCTAAAGTTGCTTGAGGTATAGAACCCTCAATTTTCTTGTTTAATTTTCCGTCTTTTTTAAAGAACATCATTGTAGGCACAAGGGTAATATTATATTTTTCAATATAAGGTTTAGCCCCGGGTTGATTTGCGTCATACCTTTCAAACGTAACATCGTTCTGATAAGACGGTTGGATTTGATCCAATACTTTTTTCATTTTTACGCACTCGCCGCACATTGTAGATGTAATCATTACCATTCGCGGTTTTACACTTTCTGCAACAGAAACGCTTGAAGCATTGTGCTTAAAATCTAAAGCAGTATAAATTGCCAGTGGTAACAAAAATATAGCGAGTATCCAAATAGTGTTTAATTTCATAAAAAATCCTCCTTAATAATTAGATTGACACATATTTTAAAATAATACAAATTTCATTTCTGCATATTCATCAATAAGGTAATCCTATTGTATGGCATTTTTAATTTCATCTTTTTTTTTGTAACAAAGTTTTAATAATTCCTTAAATTTATTCAAGCTCATGGGTGTTTTTGCCGATGAGACGAGTATGTGTGTGTAGAAGCGGATTTTGGTAAGGCTGAGCGCAAAGCGCGAACGCCGTCCCCGCGAAAGCCTCGACGAAGCGAAGGATTTGCAGAAAGCAAACCGAAGCGAAGAGAAGAGGAATGAGCCGCCAATAATCCAAGAAAAAAGTAGGCACGCACAGGACAGTTAAGTGTAAAGGAAAAAGACTCAAAAATGGGTTTGTCGTCAAATCAGGCAAGATTTTTATCTCTAACCTCAAGGCAAGTTGACCTGGAGCATCGTATCCAGCAAATTTGCCAGAGACGCTTGCGTTTGTCTTCTGAACTCGAAAAAGTTTCTAC
>JAEWLZ010000059.1 GCA_023457295.1 Cyanobacteria bacterium OH_PDB_112 | reverse complement strand
GGATTAGGAGGGGCTTTGCTTCAATACGGTGAATTATTCGACATAATTTGCCTTACGAATGGCAGCTTGGGAATTCATGAAGATATTTCTAAAAAAGAAAAAACTGCCATAAGAAAAGATGAATTTTTAAAGGCAATGGAACAGTTAAAAGTAAAATCTTACGACTTTTGGGAATACTGTGACGATAGAAGTCTTATTTTGAACTCAGAATATTTCAGCAAAATAAATATTGCTGATTACGATTACATATTTTTACCCAATATAATCGACCAGCATCGTGACCATAAGGCTGCGTCTATTTTACTAAAAGAACTTTTAAAATATAAAAAACACAAAAAAAACCTGAGAATTATTTTTTATGAAGTATGGCAAGCTCTTGCATTGCCTAATTTTTATGTCGATATTTCAAATGTTTCAAAAGAAAAACTTTCTCTGCTTCAAACATATAAATCACAAATCGCAAACAATGATTACACAAAAATATTGGGGCTAAATACCTATCGCGGTCTTGCTCCTCATTTGGAAGCAGTTGAAGCTTTTTGCGCGGTTGATGTAAAAATGTTCAAAAAAATATGCAAAATTTATAATATTTAACTCAAAATTTCCGTTTCAAACTCAGAAACAGTCTTTTCCCACGAAAATTCCTGTGCTGTTTCATACGCTTTTTGACAAATTTGTGTATATTTTTCTTTATTTTCAAGTACATATTTCATTTTTTTATAAAGTTCACATATAGGATTTTTAGAAAAATCAAATACAAACCCGTTTTCACCGTCTTTTAAAATTTCCGCGATTCCGCAACAATCACTTACGATTGCAAATCTTTTATTTGCCATAGCCTCAAGTGCGGTCATACCAAACGTTTCTTCATTAGACGGCATTAAAAGACAATTTGAGGTTTTAAAAAATTCACTCATGTTTTTTTGAAATCCAACAAATTCAAAATTGCGGCAAAGACCAAAAATAAATAGAAACACACGCAAAAGTATATTTTTTTTCCACTTAGAATAAATAACTTTCACTTTAAAATCATACCCTTGCAACTTAAGCAAAGCAGCGGCAAATAAAGTCATAAATCCGCCTTTTTTATGAAACCCCAAAGCCGATAATGCAAAAGTAAAGATATTGTTTTGGGCAAAATCAACCCCATCTGGAGTGCCGCACCCCGGATAAATCACTTTGATTTTTTCCTCAGGAATTTGATAGCTTTCCACAAAATCACGTTTTAAGATTTCGGAACAAACAATAATTTTTTTATTAGATAACAAACATTCTTTTTCATACGCAATGTCTTTTTTAAAATTTCTGAATTTTTTTCTCTCAAAAAGACTGGACAAACATAATTCATACCATTTTCTTACCTTTTTGACCCTAAAATATCTTGAATGCAAATGATGCAAAGAAATATAATTATTTTTGAACATGTAAGGATAAAGAACAGCATCATAGGCTTGCGAATTTATTAAAGAAGAAATATCAGTCCCTCCATCACAAGGGATGAGATTAATATTATCATTTAAGGTGTTCTTCAATTCATTATAAAAATAATAAACATCAAGTTTATTATTTTTTGACAGACCCTTTAATAGCTCATAATGAAACTTTTCGGCTCCGCCTCTAAATTCCGTATCTTGTAAATAATCGATAAATATAGCAACTTTTTTATTCACAAATTCCTCTGACGCAATGTATAATAAAGTTTAATTATTATACCAAAAAGGAATTAAAATGCTAAATAAAGAAAAACCCGTAAAAATAGTAATTAATGAAAATTGTACAAAATGCGGCATTTGCACCGAAATTTGCTCGGGAGAATATTTGCTTTTAAAAAATGGTGAAATAACCTCAAACCCTAACTCAAAATTCGGGTGCATACAATGCGGTTATTGCATGATGAAATGCCCTCAAAATGCTATAACAATAGAAGGAGAAGGTATATCGGAAGATAAACTGATAAAAAATTTCCCTTCAGAACCTGCTGACTACAAAAGTCTTTATTCTTTACTTTTAAAACGCCGCAGCGCAAGAAAATTTAAAGATATTCCAATCTCGAAAGAAGTTATAGAAAAAATTATCGCAGCAGCCTCAACCGGAGCTATCAGCATTCCGCCCTATGAAGTAAAAATTCTGGTTATAAACGGCAAAGACAAAGTGCAAGAACTTAAAAATGACCTTATGACTTCATTTAAAATAGCTCTTAAAATCTTTAGTCCGATAGGTTTATGGCTGCAAAAACCTTTTATGGGAAAGCATGATTACAAATTAGCTAAAGAATTTATTATGCCTCTTTTAAAAACGACTTTAGAAAATCATAAAAAAGGAAAAGACTCTTTGTTTTATGATGCTCCCGCTGTTTTAATTTTTTACACTTCGCCGCTTTGCGACAAAGAAGATGCTATTATTTCAGCTACACTTGCCTGTACGGCGGCAGAATCTTTAGGACTGGGAACTTGTTTCATAGGAAGCGTTCCGCCATCAATAGATAACAACCCCAAAATAAAACAAAAATACGGAATAACAAAAGAAGATAAAACAGCAACCGCAATAATTTTAGGATACCCCGAAGAAACCTTTAAAAAAGGTATAAAAAGAGATTTTAAAGAAGTTAGATGGTTTTAATCAATAATAACGCTTAAAGTTTCATACTTTTGCAAATACGGCAGATGTTTTTCTTCAACAATTTCACCAGGAACAAGAACAGATATTCCTGGAGGACATTCTGCTATGATTTCTTCTGAAATTCTTCCTATTGCCTCTTTTACAGGTATACGTTCTGATTTTTTAAAATGTGCCTCACGAGGTGTCATTGCCATTTTAGGAACACACAAAGGCATCATTTTAGGATTTTCAAGATATGAAATTCCTCCAAAATTACTTTTTACAATTGACTCTATACATTCGCAAAAATAAATAGCATCTCTCTTTGAATGCCCGATATTTGAAAGTATCAAAATACCTTCATCGGCAGCCGATTCAACTTCCAAATGATATTCACGTTCCAAGATTTTTTCAAGACTTTTACCGCTTAATCCTTTAATTTTTAAGAAAATTTTTGTAGGGTCAAAATCTCTATCTTCAAAGGAAAGAACGCTGACTTCAGGGATTTGCGCCAAACGTCTTCTGATAAATTTCGCATTCACAAGAGCAGTCTTTATTGCCCTGCGACCTTTTGCTGTTTGCAAATAAGCTCTTGCGGCATCTAAACTTGCAAGCAAAGTATAAGAAGGACTTGTAGTATGAAGCATTTTCAAATTAGCTTCAAGCTCTGCCGTATCAATGTTCGCACCATGTGCCACATGAAGCATGGAACTCTGAGAGAAACTTCCGCCTGTTTTATGCAAAGACTGAACTACGACATCCGCCCCCAATTTCATTGCAGGAGACGGGAACTCGGAATTAAAATTCCACAAACATCCATGCGCCTCATCAACAGCTAAAATCACACCGTATTTTTTGCAAATTTCAGAAATCGCTTCAATATCACTAACCACACCTTCATAAGTAGGACTTGTAATCCACACCATGCCGACATCCGAATTTTTTTTCAAAAGTTTTTCAATTTCAGAAGCTTCAACATGCCCCCAAAGCCCCCAATCTTGAAGTTTTTCAGGTATAACCCACAAAGGTTCTGCGCCTGACAACACCATACCCGTAACAAGAGAACGGTGGCAATTTCTTCCAACAATCACTTTTTGTTTTTCTTGAGTCAAAGTCAAAGCTATCGCTATATTTCCGATAGTTGAACCATTCATAAGAAAAAAGGTTTTTTCAGCGCCAAAAGCTTGTGCTGCAAGCTCCTGAGATTCTTTTACAGCTCCTGTCGCGGGATGAAGAGTTCCTAGATTGTTGAATTCATCAGTTGTATCCAAAAATACCGCACGAGAACCTATAAGATTTTTAAAATCTTCAAAAATCGCATTTCCTTTGGTATGTCCGGGAATATGGAACTGTACCGAAGGATTTTGATAATATTTGCGTAAAGCTTCCACAATAGGCGCTTTAACCTTTTGGGAAGGCTTTAAAGATTTTGTTTTTTTTATTTTCTTTTTAGGTAAGGCTATAGTCAACTATTCTCTCCTTTTGACGATATTTTTGTTTATACAAAATAATAAAAACAAAAGCAATAAACATTTTAATAAAGTTTTGTAAAAAAATAAAGGATTTTTACGATTGAGGGTAACGGCTTATTGCGCTAATAAGCATATCCGCCAAAACATCAGCCCCCCAAAAGCCTGTATTGCGCAACTTTTGAGCAGCAGTCCCAACATCGTACGGCACAAAATGATGCAAAATTTCAGCTTCATCTTTGTTAATATTTACAGTTACATAACAAGCTTCAGGTACTTCCGAAAACGGACGTCCGACACTTCCCACATTCACAACAGTCTGTTTTTTAATTTGATATCCGCAAGGCAAATGGGTATGACCGCAAAAAATAATATCTTCTTTTGCTCCGCTTATAATTTCCGCTATTTTATCTTCATTTTGAGAAGGCATTATATCTTCATTATTTCGACGAGGAGAACCATGTACAAATAAAAGACTCAAACCCTCAATTTCTTCAGTGTGCGAAAACGGCAGCGATGCCAAAAATTCTTTTTGTTCTTCTGACAAAACTTCTTGTGAATATTTTAAAGCATTTGCCATAATTTCGTTTGGCGGAATTATATCTTTCACAATCATTTCATCCGTATTTCCCTGAATTATGGTAAAATCAAAATTCCGTATAAAATCCACGGTTTGAGCAGGTTCAGGCCCTGCCATGGCAAGGTCTCCACAAATAAAAACTTTTTCAATATCTTTAGTTATCATATCAGATAAAACTGCCGTTAAAGCCTCCATATTTCCATGGATATCTGACAAAACAGCTATCTTCATAAAATCCCCTCGCTATTTTTCTTCATGATAAAATCATTATAAAGGATTTGGCACATGATTAAAAGAAAAAAAACAAAACAAATTCAAATCGGTAATGTAAAAATAGGTGGGTTTGCACCTATAAGCGTGCAATCAATGTGCACGGCAGATACGCATGACATTGAAGCTACCGTTAAACAAATAAAAAGTCTTGAAGCTGTAAGGTGCGAACTTGTAAGAATTGCTATTTTGGATGAAGCAGCAGCAAACAATGTTGCCGAAATCAAAAGCCAAATTAATATTCCGCTTATTGCAGATATACATTTTGACCACAAACTAGCCTTAAAAGTAATAGACCAAGGCATAGACGCGCTCAGAATAAACCCCGGAAATATAGGTAAAATCGAAAATGTTAAAGAAGTGGCAAAAGCCGCAAATTTGGCAAAAATACCTATAAGAATAGGCATAAACGGAGGCTCTTTAGAAAGAGAATTTGCACATCTTCCGCTTGAAAAAGCCATGGTCGAAAGTGCTTTGCGTCAAGTCAGAACTCTTGAAAAAATGAAATTTGACAATATCAAAATTTCACTAAAATCCTCAGATGTCACAACAATGATAGCGGCATACAAAAGAATGTCCAAAAAAGTCAGCTATCCGCTGCATCTTGGAGTAACAGAGGCAGGAACAATGAAATGCGGACTGATAAAATCAGCCTGCGGGCTTGCTCCGCTTCTTTTAAAAGGCATAGGTGATACTTTGCGGGTATCTTTAACCGCAGACCCTGTCGAAGAAGTCCTTGCCGGGTATGAAATTCTCCGAGCACTTGAAATAAGAAAAGAAGGTGTAAATTTTGTATCATGTCCCACTTGCGGAAGATGCAAAATAAATATAATTCCCATTGCCGATGAAATTCAAAGATTAACAGCTAACGTAAAAGAAAATCTCACCGTTGCCGTTATGGGTTGTGCGGTGAACGGACCAGGAGAAGCAAAAGCGGCAGATATAGGAATAGCCTGCGGCAAAAAACACGGCATTATCTTCAAAAAAGGTGAGGTCATAAAGACCGTATCAGAAAAAGAACTTGTTTCGGAATTTATGAAAGAATTTGAATCCTTGCTATAATTAACAAAACTCAGTATCATTGTCTTATGAAAAAAATATTTGCACTTATAATTTTTATGTTTGTTTCTCCTTTTGCATGGGCGGATCTTAATCCTAATTTTGATTATATGAACATCCCGACAGAGAGCTTTGATAATATTTACTTCAAAAAATCAACTCTTGAAAATGTAAGAGAAAAATATCCTAAATTCACTCCCGTAAAATTGGATGACGGAAGCACCATATTAAGCTATAAACCCAAATACGGTAATTACTCAGAAATAAGGATAGGCTTCAATCAAAATCTTTTAGAGTGGATAGAATTTATACTTAAAGAGAAACAAAGCATCGACAAAATTCTTTCCCGCTACGGAACTGCGACCGAAGTCAATTATGAATATAACAATACTTACAACTACTATAATTACGAGTATTTTAATTTTTCAGTCGACAAGCAACAACAATATTTTTACAGTGTTTCTATATTCGAAAATCCAAAACTTCCTGATGAATTGACCAATTTTGATCAAGAACTTCCTGATATAAACAGTTTGAACCAAATAAAAAATTTCATACCCAAAAGCTATCCAGAAGAAGCTTTTGGAGATTATTACGAATCAGTTTATCCTAAATTCAACCCTGACGGCTCAAAAACATATACAATAAACGGCAATATTATAAAAAAATATCAAAAAGCAGAATTGATTTTTAACGACGGATTACTCAAATTTCTTGTACTTTACCCGCAAAATTTGAATTTTAATCAGATAAAATCAATATATGGCAACTGCTCCAAAATAACTTCTCAAAAAGACCAAATAGTCTATGATTACGGGAACTTTGCCGTCATTACAAATTTATCAAATCAGGTTTTAAAAATCGCTATTGACTAATGATTATTAAGAAATATAAAAAATAATTTCAATCCCCCAAAAAACAAATACAATAAGGATTATACACTGTTTTGTGTTTTTTTTGGCATGCAACTATTTTTTTTTTCAAACTTAAAACAGTTATTAAAAAACACAAATGAGAAGTAAGAAAATGATTCAAAATATAAAAAAAACTCAATCAAGACAAAACTTTGGTATGGCGGCAAAATTCAGAAAAGATTTCCAACAAAGAATGGCGCAAGCTTGTGAGAGAAAATCCTTAAAAGAAATGCTGGAAATGCGAGATACTCTTGATCTGGTAATTAATAACCAAAAAAATGTTAGGCTCGGTGACTTGCATATTGATTTTGACCAAAAAAATAGGTTAAAACCGGTTTTTGAAAACAAAGCAACAGGAAGAATGGAAACTCCCGGTATATTTGCCCAACTTTTACAAAAAATCATTCCTGACACTTGGTTTTTAGAGCTTGTCTCCTATAATATTAAAAGAAGAAATACAAAATACATGGCTAAAATAAAACCACTTCAAGCTAACGGAAGTTTGTTAGTTTAGTCCTCACTCTCCATAGGCTGAGGATTATCAAAGAAAGTCCCTTTAATTTGTTCATACTTAATTTCCGCAGGTATTTGACTCTGTGCGATTTTTTGTGAATATGATATCAAAGGCGATGAACAAATCCCAGAAATAAGAACAAAAATCGAAGTAAAAAGAATTAAAGCTCCGAGTTTTTTACTCAAAAACACAGGACGATCAAATTCTTTTTCTTCATCAAACATAACTTTGATAATACGAAGGTAATAAAATAAAGCCAAAAGTGTATTTAAAAGCAAAACAAATAAAAACGGATAAAGCAAAAAGCCTGCAAAAGATATCGCCTGAAATAGGTAAAACTTGCTAAAAAATCCGACAAAAACAGGTAACCCCGCAAGAGACGCAAAAGCAAACACCATTCCGGTAGCCAGATAAGGTCTTTTATAAGCAAAACCTTCCAGATCCGCCAAAGTCAATTCTTCACAATTATCTATTGTTTCAATGCAACTCCAAGCAGTAAAATTCATAAACAAATACGTCATTATGTAAAATATTGCCGCCGAAAGTCCTAAAGGCGATACCAAAGCTAAAACAGACAAAATATATCCGCCTTGAGCAATAGAACTGTACGCCATAATTTTTTTTAAATTATTTTCACAAAGAGCTAAAAGATTGCCAAAACTCATTGTAATAAGAGCTATCAATCCAACAACAAGATATAACGCCCAAATCCCTTTAAAAACCTCGGCAATCAACCTTATTATTATGGCAAAACCCGCTATCTTTGATACAGTAGATAAAAATGCCGCAATAGAAAGCGGAGCATTTTCATAAACTTCTGATGCCCAGTTGTAAAAAGGTACAGCGGCAAGCTTAAAACACAACCCGCTAACAATAAAAATGCCAGCAAAAACTGAAATGCTAAAAATTTGACTACTTTTTAGAACAGCACAAATCACATCAAAACGTAAACTTCCCGATAGAGCATACAAAATTGAAACCCCGAAAAGCATAACAGTTGTAGCCACTGCTCCTGTAATAAGATATTTTAAAACAGCTTGAGTCGATTTTTTTTCACGTACAAAACCGCTCAAAATATAACTTGAAATACTCAACAACTCTATCGAAACAAACATAATAATAAAATCTCTCGCAGAAATAAGCATTACACCGCCTAATGTGGCAGTCAGCAAAAGCATAAAAAATTCCGGAGAAGATGTTTCTTGCTTGTTTTTTATATATTTATCGCTCAAAAATACTGTAAAAATACTTCCTATCAATAAAAGTTCTTTAAAAAATACCGTAAATTTACTTATTAAAAAACTTCCTCCAAAAGCCATAATAACAGTATCCGCATCTAGCTGCATACAAAGCCACAAAGATAATCCTAGAAATACAATCGAAATTTGAAGCGAATTTTTTTTGATATTTTCAGGAAAAAATGCCAAACCGCATAACACCAAAACACCTATAAAAAGTGTCATTTCCGGTAACATCAAATTTTTTATATCTGCTAAAAATTCCATTTATTAAGCTCCTATATACTAAAAAGACTGTCTATCGGCAAAGAAAAAATACTTACTACATAATTAGGAAACGCGCCGAAAATAACCGTCAAAATTGCCAAAGAAAGTAAAACAATCAATTCATGCGGTTTTATATTTTCGATTTCATTATAATCATCAAGCATAACTCCGCAAAAAACTTTCTTAATTAAAGACGTAATATAAACCGCTCCCAAAATAGCTCCCAATAATGCTACTCCTGCAAAAATCCGTATTAAACCAAAAGCATCTGAAATAGCTGCCCCGTAAAAACAAAGCGCTTCTGCAACAAATCCTACAAGCCCGGGCAAGCCAATGCTTGCAAGAGCCAAAAGCATTGAAAAATAATATACAACAGGTATTTTTTGAGCCAAACCTCCAAGCTTTGTTATATCACGAGTTTTTGTACGCAAATAAATAACACCCACTATAAAGAATAGCCCGGCGGAAATAAGCCCATGCGCAAGCATTTGCATTACAGCACCAGAAACACCTATTGAATTCATTGCGCAAAGTCCTACAAGCACAATTCCCATATGACTTATACTACTGTATGCAATAATTTTCTTTAAATCATTCTGCGCATATGCAATCATTGCGGCATAAATAATATTAACTATTCCCATAACAAAAATTATCGGAGCAAAAAAATTAAACACCGCAGGAAAGAAATACATATTTATACGAATAAGACCATAAGCTCCCATTTTAAGCAAAATACCCGCAAGAAGCATACTTATCGGTGTCGGTGCGTCAACGTGAGCATCAGGAAGCCAATTATGCAAAGGAACTATCGGGAATTTAACCGCAAACGCTATAAAAAATCCAATAAAAGCAAAAAACTGTAAAAATGCTGGATATCCATTATATAAACTTAGCAAGCCCATATCCATGGTAAGTGTTCCTGTTTGAATAAAATGACAATAATAAACCGCCAAAATTGCCGCAAGCATAAACAAACTTCCAAAAAATGTATAAAGCACAAACTTCATAGCCGAATACTTGGGACGTCCCGTTCCCCAAAGAGAAATAAGAAAATACATCGGAATAAGTTCCAACTCCCAAAAAAGAAAAAACAAGAACAAATCTCTGGCTAGAAAAACGCCTAAAACAGCAAATTCCAATAAAAAAACCAAAGGATAATAAAACTTATGCTTATCTTTTATTACATCTTTACTTGCAATTATTGCCATAAGCGTAATAAAAGTAGTCAAAATAACCATAACAAGTGAAACACCGTCTATTGCCAAAGAAAAATTTATCCCGATAGGTCGAAGCCACTCTATTTCCTGTACAACTTGTGATGTACCAACGGTAGGATCTAAATATAAAATAAAAAATATTGAATAAACAAAATGTAAAAACGCTAAAAGTTTTGATGCCCTGCGTATTGTCGATTCTTTATCAAAAAAAAGAACTATCGACAGCGCCGAAATTAAGGGAATTATTAATAATATAAGTAATGATAATAAATTCATCTTTTACCTCAAAAATTCAAAAAGCTAATTACAAAAACACCTAAAATAACAATAAAAATAACCGAAGTTAAAATATAAACTCCTATCGACTTATTTTGCAGCAAGTTCAATAAACTGCCTGGTGCAAAAACACTTTTGGCGGATAAATCAAAAAATGTGTCTATTACAAATCTGTCAAATTTATTCAATAAATATGAGATTTTTTTATAAATTTTACAAACAAATCCTTCATAAAATTTATCAATAAACCATTTTTCTATAAAAAACTTATACAAAAATCCGAAAGGTATTTTTATAAGTTCAGGGTCAATAATTTTCTTTTTATCCCAATAAAAAATCGAAGCCAACCAAACTGAAAAACCTGCCAAAAATATAGAGATCAAAGGTAAAAACGGAAAATGATGTTCGCTATAATAGCCAAAAGTTATAAACGAATCAAAACTTTTTGAAAAAATAAAGCCAAAAAGCGCTGACGGTATAGCAAAAATAATCAAAGGAACTGTAAGAATTTTCGAAGGTTTTTCGACTTCTCCCGAACCTCTATACTCACCTTCAAACACCATAAAATATGTCCGAAAAATATAAAAAGCACTCAGTCCCGAAGTCAAAAGAGCCATGACAAACAAAGCTGTATTTCCGCTTGCCAAAATTCCGGAAAGAATTTCTTCTTTAGAGGAAAAACCGCTTAAAAACAAACCTGCCATAGACAACGAACCAATCAAATATGTATAAGCGACCACAGGCATTTTTTTACGCAACCCTCCCATATAACGCATATCTTGCTGATGAGAAAGCGAATGTATAACTGCACCTGCGCACAAAAACAAAAGAGCTTTAAAATAAGCATGGGTCATTAAATGAAACATACCTGCGGAATATGCTCCTACTCCCATTGCAAGCATCATAAAACCTAATTGACTGCAAGTTGAATAAGCAAGGGCCTTTTTAATATCATATTGAACAAGTGCCACAGTAGCTCCCAAAACCGCTGTAATAGCCCCTGTCCAGGCAATAAAATGCATTAATCCCGAAGATAAAATAAAAACAGGATACAATCTTGCAGTCAAAAACACACCCGCAGCAACCATAGTTGCAGCGTGAATTAAAGCGCTGACAGGCGTTGGAGCTTCCATAGCATCAGGAAGCCAAATATGAAGAGGGAACTGTGCTGATTTTGCAATAGGTCCCATAAACAAAAGAAATCCTACAACAAAAAAGCCTAATCCACTGGTAGAAACAACCGCAACTTCAGCCGCTTGTTTCAAACTATCAAACCCAAGCAAAACCTCAGATTCATAAAACCAAAAATTGTATGATAAATAAAGAAAAATTATCGTACCCAATAAAAGTCCTACATCCCCGATTCTATTAACTAAAAAAGCCTTCTGTGCCGCTTTTGAAGCAGAACTTTTTTTATACCAAAACCCTATTAAAAAATAACTCGCAACACCTACAAGCTCCCAAAAAATATAAGTTTGGAACAAATTACTGCTCAAAACCAATC
>JAEWLZ010000058.1 GCA_023457295.1 Cyanobacteria bacterium OH_PDB_112 | reverse complement strand
TAAATGTGAATGCAATGAACATGCTACTGCCAGGAAAATTGTTACCGTATTTGTGAGTGTGACATGAACGAACAAAGGGCTGGTGAAATATTTCTGGTAGCGGCGTAGGAGTTCGAACATCATGACTAGCTAATGATGCGCTGAGAACGAGTAGATGAGTGCGATGAAACAAACGATGTGTTGTTGAATGTGCGAATCGTAACTTAATTTTTTTTATCAAAAAAAAATTTTTACAAGGGCGCATGGTGGATCATGTGAGTCCTTCGCAACCCGCATAGTGGCGTGTGTTTAAATTTACGCAGTTCAAGCGTGAGGAAATTTTTCACATCGACGGAGGGGAGTTTAAGCAATTATACGACGTGGCTAGGTCGAAGGATGTCGAACATGATAGCAGCGATCCGACAGGGAAAAAAATTATTATGATTTGCAAAATCTAACGAAGCACAACGATGTTGAAGTTAATGTTTGTGATGAATAATTTATTTTTTGGGTGAACATAAGCGAGATGATCACGCCATGTGACACGAGACATGTAGGGGTGAATGAAGTTTACTTACGAATTCGCAAGCGTGAGTAATAAACGAATGTGTAACGGCAACGTTTGTTAGTTGGAATGACGCAATTGTTAGTGAGGACATGACAACGTATAGACAAGCGTTGTGGAGAAAAAAAATTTTATAACGGTCGTCCAAGAGTTATAAAAGTCAGTTGGGAGACATTTATTTTTTTTTCGGGGCGAGCATATCATGTTAATGAATCGCGTGTGGCAGGTGAACCGACGGAACGAGTGCAAGGCTATGTGCGCGAAGAGGCAGAAGTGTGAACGACAATGAGAGCCTCAGTTCTCTACGAATTTTCGAAATTTTACGATTTTTGCAAAAAAGTGGAAAAAGTTAAAAAAGTTCGTTAGTTGTACGTGAAACAGCAATTTTTTCGTTAGGATTTTGTGGTATTTTTGATTGAAATTTTTCGTGAAAAATGTAAAAAAAAATAATTTTTTCATAAAAAAATAAAAAAAAGAAAAAAAAAGAGTGAACGTGACAACGAAAAAGTTTTTTGTTGAAAAAAAATATTTATTTTTATTTTTTTTTCTCAAAAAAAATTGTAAAAATTTTTCAAAAATTTGCGATTTTTTGGGGGGTCCGCGGAGGGGGTAAAAAATGCGAAAAAATGGCCAAAAACAAGCGGCGGTGACACTCTGTACACTTTTCCCACCAAATTATATAGTATTTAAGATCGCTTTCGCACTCTGCGTCACTCTCGTTTTTTTCACGCCACCCGCACGCTTCGCTCTAAAAAAATTTTTATAATAATTATTTTTTTTTTGAGAACTAGTGATCATCACGGCTTTTCGATAAAAAAAAATTTTTTTTATAAATTTTTGAAATTTCGGTCATTTTTTTCAGTATCTCGGGATCAGAATTCCAGAGTTTTTTATCTCCTTCGAAAATAGTTTTTTTGAATTTTTCAATGGGTTGATGAGAATTTTGTAAAAATCGATAAAAACGGAAAATTGTTAAAATTTAAAAAATTTTTAGGACCACACGAATATTCGGTGGACGGCCAAGTGCGTTAAACGTTTGTATCGTCATCATATGAAAATATAATTTTTTTATTTTTGTGTGATGTCTACTGTGAAAGTTTTGCTCAGTGAATGGGATAATGTTCAATAAAATTTTTTATTGTTAAAGAAAATAATTTTTTTGAATTAAAATTTTTTTAAGTGTAATGAATTTATTTTTTTTTATACGCAGCAATGAATATGGCGTTTTAGAAAAATTTAAATTTATGGATACGTTGTACTTTTATTGAAATTATCTACGATGGAAATAAAATTAAAAAATATTTTTCAAGAATGACTGTGAAGGAATGATTCTGTAAGATTGAATATACAGTATTTAATCTTTGACCATCGCGAACGTGTAACAAATTTTAAAATAAATTTTATTGAATTCATCAGATGAAAAAAAATTTTTTTGATATCAAGGGTAACATCATGTATCGTAGGACCTGAAGCATTGATGAATTATCAATTTATTTTTTACAAAATTGGTTAAATGAGTAAAAAAAAAGTTTATAAATGATATGCGTGATTTCAGTAGGCCGTGTTCACGATGCTGATGTTGTATCAACGAACTTTGATTGAGAAAAATTTTATGGAGTAAGAAAAAGTTTTTACATCAGTAAGAATTTTTTTTTATGTAATGAAAAATTTTTTGAGGAGTTGGATGAACGCGAAGTTAGAGTAGACATCGTCTTAACACCATCAGAACTCGTCTGCCATCGGTGGACGAGCCGTCAAAATGAGATGCTCAGCAAATAAAATTCCTATTCCCTTTGTGAGAATTTTTATAGAATGATCTTGAGTAATGTTTGCACTCATGCAGATTACGAAAGTTATTACATAAATTTCTCAGAAGAAGATTTGCGGAATATCATTTTATTCACTTGGCCATGGGGGTTAGCCCTATAGACTAATCATAGGGGGCCACTGCCAGTTAAGTGTGGTTGTTATTTTTTTTTTATTATTTTTTATTATTTATTTCTGTCTGCTATCTTTTTGTTTTTTTGATTTTGATCTCGCGGAGCGTAGCCTTGGACATGCCGGTCCGCGGCTCTCGGGACCCATGACACACCTGTTTGCTCGCGTTTGAAAAAAATTTTGGCTCCTACTTTAAAAAAAAAAATTTCACAGTGATTGGAATAAAATAAAATAAATTTATTTATATAATAAGAAAAAAATATTCAGTAACGCCTAAAAAAACTATTACAAGCACGTCACACATAGATAGCGAACAGTATGTAGGCATGCATGAATGAAACGTATGCAAGGAGTTGAATGGTCCTAAATGTGAATGCAATGAACATGCTACTGCCAGGAAAATTGTTACCGTATTTGTGAGTGTGACATGAACGAACAAAGGGCTGGTGAAATATTTCTGGTAGCGGCGTAGGAGTTCGAACATCATGACT
>JAEWLZ010000057.1 GCA_023457295.1 Cyanobacteria bacterium OH_PDB_112 | reverse complement strand
GCCTCGTACAGCTCCGGGCTGATGCCCTGCAACCCCGCCAGGTAGAGCAGTGCCGTGGCGCCCGCGCCTTTCCACGTCATGGTGACCACAATCAGCGGGATCACGCGCCCGGCGTTGTTGAGCCAATTTTGCGCGGGCACCCCAAACAGCGCAAGCAGCTGGTTGAGCCCGCCGTAATCATCACTTTTGAACAAGTAGCGCCACAGGAACACCGTGGCAAGGCTGGGCACGATGTTGGGCAGATAGACCGCCGTGCGGTACAGGCTTTTGCCCCGCCGGGACTCGTGTATGAAAATGGCCAGCACCATGGGCAACAAAAAACCAATCACCAGCGACCACAGCAGGTACAGGCAGGTGTTGATCACCGCAGGCCAAAAATCCGGCTGGGCAAGCACCGAGCGGTAGTTGGCCAGCCCCACATAGCGCACAATGCGCATGCCGTTGGCCTCAAACAGCGAAAGGCGAAGGGCTTCCACAATCGGCTCCCAGATGAAAAACGCAAACAGAATCACCCCGGGCAACATCACCAGCCACGCGCCCAGATCCGTTTTCCAGTGACTGCTGCGGGGGGTGGTGCGGGAAACGCCGTGGAAGTTGGTCATGGCAAACGCTCCTTTGGTAAGCTTCGGGGGCACCGCGGGCTGTAACAAAGGCCGCCGCGGGGGGAGCTGGTCGCCCCGCCCGCGACGGCCGCAAGGCTTATGCCTTACTGGTTGGCCTGCTCATCCAGCACCTGCTGGTAGTTGGTGTTGGCGGTATCCAGCAGCGCCTGCACATCGGCGTTTTCATCGGTGACCACCGCTTGCAGCACCTTGGTGAGCTCGGCGTACATTTCCTGCGCGTTCTGGGCTACTTCCATGCGCAGGTTGCCTTCCTTGGCCACGGTGTCGAAGTAATTCTGGAACATGCGGCTATCCACATTGCTGTACTCGGCCACAATCGCCTGACGCGCGGCGATCAGGTCGGGATCCGTCCAGCTGGGGAACTCGTTGATGACCGGGGTGCCGTTCGCCTGGCGCGCCTTGGCATCGGCAATCAGGCCGGCCTTGGCGGTTTCGCTGAGCTCGGGCGCCTTGCCCATCACCTGCAGGTAGGTGAGCGCGGCCTTGATGGCTTCGGGGGTGGCATTGGCGGCGAACATGTACGGGGTGCCGCCAAACAGGCTGTACTGGCCGCCGGGGCCCGCGGGGATGCCGACCATCATCAGCTGATCCACGGCCAGGCCGTTGTTGGTGGTGGGCTGGGCAACCGCATCGTTAGCGGCGATGTACATGGCCGCGGCGCCGGTGCCAAGCTGGGTGAAGCCGGTGCCCCAATCCTCGCTGGTGGGGTCGGCGGTGAGCACGTCGTACTTCCACTTGAGGTCTTTCACGTACTGCATGGCGGCGACGGCTTCGGGGGTGTTGAGCCCGGCCACCCACTTGCCATCGGCATCCTGGGTGAGCAGATCGGCGCCAAAGCTCCAGGCGATGTTGGAGAAATGCCAGCCGCCCGCGTTATCCTTGGCCAGCAGGCACAGGCCCGCGGAACCGGTGGCTTCCTTGATTTTCACGGCCGTTTGCGCCAGCTCATCCCAAGTGGTGGGGTAGAGGGGCAGGCCGTTTTCATCCACCAGGCCGGCATCGGCAAACACTTCGGCGTTGATCATCAGCCCCAGGGCGTAGCCATCGCGCGGCACGCCGTAGATGCGGCCGTTCTCATCGCTGAGCAGCGCGCGGATGGAGGGGTTCATCTTGTCGGTCCAGCCCAACTCGTTGAGCTCGTCGGTGATATCGGCCACGAAGCTGCCGGAGATGAGCTTTTTGGGCTCGGTGAACCAGGTTTCAAAGATGGTGGGCACGGTGCCCGCTTCGGCCATGGCCACGAAGGTATCCACGGCGTACTTGTAGTGCGCCTTTTCCACGGTCACATCCGGCAGGAGCTTGGCAAACTCCGAAAGGTAGAAATCATGCGCTTCAATGGCGGCGGTATCCACGTCCTCGGGGTAGATGCCCAGCTTGAGCACGGTTTCGCCCAGCGCGAGGCTGGAGGTGAGGCACAGGCAAAGCGTCAGCAGCAAAGCAACCAGCTTTTTCATGAAGGGAACCTCCTTTGATTTGATGAGATGCTTCGAGATACGCCGTGGCGTATCCTCTCTCCGGCGGTACGTTTTACGTTCAACTTGCCGTAGGCTGGCCGAGGATGGTTTCCGCGCGGCGCCAGGACGGCGCCTTCCCACTGCCCCGCGCGGATGCCCAAACGGCACCATGGATCGTTTTACGTTCAACTTGACTGGATTATACCATGGTCGATTTTCGCTTGTCAATAGGTTTTACGTAAAATCATTATTTATGGTACGGCCGCTTTGCTACTTTTCACCATAACCAACCTATGCTATACTGTTTGAAAAGACAGCGGAGGAGGCAACCCGCCGTGGTGACCATCAAGGACATCGCCAGCGCCGTGGGCGTACGCGCCACGACCGTATCCAACGTAATTCGCGGCAACGCGGGGCGCGTATCCCCGGAGATGATCGAGCGGA
>JAEWLZ010000056.1 GCA_023457295.1 Cyanobacteria bacterium OH_PDB_112 | reverse complement strand
GAGTTACAACTCCGTGTACTTTATGTGAAGGTAAATTGTAAAAACTTATAAAAGAAGGTGTAAGTTTTTTAATTTTTGCAAAAACACTCCAAAAAAGATTTTCTGTTTCTATGTTTTCGACTCCGTAAAAAATAACTTTTTCATGAATCCCGGCTTCTTCAAAAATCTTTTCAACATTAAAAACCTGCATATAGCCTACTCTTATTTTAAACAGTCTCAACCCTTGCGCTATCTCTGAAAAAGTGTAATCGATTCCGTATGATTCATCGGTTTTGTCTATATGAATAAAAATATTATCTTCATAAAGAATATTATTTATAAACATTGTCTGAACAACATAAGGAGGAACTCTATCTATTCCGCGGGCAAAAAACAATGCTGTTCCTTTTATTTTGCTTGAATTTGCATAAAATTCATTATATTTCGGAAAAAATTCATCTCTGGACATAGTAGTCATTGACCTGTAAAGGATCTGATGTCCTCTTACATAAAGAACAATAAGCCCAAAAGGTATAGCAGACATAATCAAAGACATATAAGCACCTGTTGGGATTTTTGAACTGGTTGCAACTAAAAAGCATGCATCCACAAATAACAAAAACATTGTTAATAATAAAAGATGATATTTTCTACGCTGTAAAAAAATTACATTCATCATTACTGCTGTAATTGTGATAGTTCCTGTAACAGCAAGTCCATAAGCAGAAGCTAGGTGACTAGATTCTTTAAAGAAAAAGATTACTATTAAAACGCACCATAACAAAAACCAGTTTACGGCACCTATATAAATCTGAGAACTAAGTTTTTCGGATGTATAATCCACCTTAAATAACGGAAAAATATGCGTGTTTATTCCTTGATAGACCACTGAGAAAAGTCCGCTAATCATAGCCTGAGAAGCAATAATTGTAGCCATAATACTTACAATCAAAAACGGTATATAAAAGTGTGATGATTGTGATGCAATCATAGAAAATAAAAGATTCGGAGCTTTAGGATGGTTCAAAAGAAAAACACCCTGTCCAAGATAATTTAAAATCAGCGCAAAGAAAACAATACTCCAAGCCTGAATTATCGGTCTGCTGCCCAAATGACCCATATCCGCATAAAGTGCTTCGGCTCCTGTCGCACAAAGAATTACTTCAGATAATACAAAAAATCCTGCTAAACCATGATGAAGCAAAAAATTAATTCCATGTAAAGGATTAAAAGCCCCTAAAATAAAAGGGGAATGACAAATGGAAATCAAGCCTGAACCTGCGAGCGCCAAAAACCATATCACCATAACAGGACCAAACGCCTGAGAAATTTTTTCTGTACCGTGTTTTTGTACAAAAAACAAACTAACTGTAATAATAGCCGTTATAATAAGTACCGTATTCTGTGTAATACCTTGCAATCCGGGTATAAAATGAAAACCTTCAACAGCTGAAAGAATACTTATCGCAGGAGTAATAATACTGTCACCTATCAAAAGAGAAACACCTAAATAAGTTAAAAAAGCAAAGAACACTGCCATTCTAGATGATTTTATAAGCCTTTGCAAAATTTGATTAAGTACAATTGCTCCTCCTTCGCCACGTTGGCTCAAACTCATCGCAAGCCAAGCATATTGAACCGATACAATGAGTATTAAAGTCCATACAATCAAAGATAAAATGCTTATAATATTTTCTCTTGTCGGAGCAAGGGTCAAAAATATTACTGTCAAAGTATATATAGGGCTTGTCCCGATATCTCCGAATACTAACCCCATTGATTTAATAATTTGCTCAATTGTATATTTCATATAATAATTCCTGATTTTCTCTAATTCTCGTAAGAGTTTACACTAAAGCTTTTCTTTTGTAAAACACAAAACTTGAGCCATAGAATGACATTTACAGTGGGATAAACTTAAACTAAATTCCAAATTTTCGAATTCTTTATCATGAATTTTAATAAAAGGAACATCTGCTTTTTTAATAATTTCTATTTGGCTTAATCTAAGCGAAATTTTTTTTTCATAAAAAGAACAAAGTGCTTTTATTGCCGCTTCTTTGGCACAAAAACGTACTGCAAAATGCTGATGAGGATTTTTTTTTGATAAACAATAATCTATTTCATCTTGTGTAAAAATTCTTGAAAGAAATTTTTTATCATCGATTTTACTTTCGAAACGATTATTTTCTTCTATATCTACGCCTGTTGCTAATTTCATTTTAATCACTCATTGCTTTATATATTTTTAAATTATACCAAAAACCCAATAAATTTAATGTATTTACACTTCTTTACAAATTCTTACTAATTTAGCAAATATCTAAAGTATATTGTTTTTATATACATGAGAGAAAAAATGGAGAGAGAACAATGTCTTTTGTAATCAGCGCAATTCAATCCTACTCCAACACCATTCAGCAATACGACGCAAATTCATCTATTCAGCACAACAATCAGGCAAGAATAAATGCGATTAACAGCCTCGATATGAATGCGATATCGGAAGCAGGACCTTCAGACCCCACAGTAAAAGCCTTAAGCGCCTCAGACAAAAAAATGGTGCTTGAAAACGCCAACAATGGAATGAAAATGACTTTTCTTCAAGCTTGGCAAGACAGTTTGGATAAACAAACCAAAAAACAAATCGCGGAAGATTTCAAACTCGGATTGGACTAAAAATCTTTTGCTTACAAAAAAGGGGGCTTATGCCTCTTTTTTTATGCACAAAAAACCATTTGACCTGACCAAATCACCCTATTATAATTAAAAAGTAAAATTAAAGGGGTAAAAAATATGAAAAAAAGGCAAATACTTTTAGCATCTATTTTGGTAACTATTTTCGCTATTATTTTTGGCATTATTACATGCGGCGGATATTTTAACTGGGTTTATAAATTAGAACCCGTAAATGTTTGGAAACCAATGACAGGCACTCCTCAACCAATATTTTTCGTCGCCGAATTCTTTTTAAGCATGCTTTTTGTCATTGTTTATGCCTTATTTTCAAAAGGCATTCCAGGCAAAAACAAATATATTAAAGGATTAGTATACGGCTTGGCTGTATTCTCTGTCGGAATGCTTCAAGGTGTATTTTCTACCTACTTTTTTATGACAGTTAATCATGTAGTACTTATTTACTGGACTATTTGGGGGCTTATAGCTATACCTGCTAAAGGAATTATAACAGCCGCTGTTTATGAATAATTTTAAATATTATTCCCTGTAATAATATCTTTGATTATTCCAAAAAAATGTTTAACATCTTTTAAAAGATTCCAATTTTCTATATAAGAATCTTCTGTATGGAATCTTTCGCCGAGTGTTAAATCTTTTTTTCTATTATAATTTAGTGTTGCACCTTGTTTTATCGTAAATCTTTTTGCGGTTTCAGGTTTATTTTCTAATAATTCCAGGCAACAATTAATAGGTAAAGACCTAGGACCTGTCAAAGAAATATCCCCTTTCAAAACGTTAAAAAGTTGCGGTAATTCATCAATACTGTATTTTCTTAAAAATTTACCTACTCTTGTTATTCTGGGATCATTTTTTGCTCTTTTTAGAGCAGGATTATCTTGATTTACAACCATAGTCCTAAATTTATACATAGTAAAAGGTTTGCCATATTGTCCTATTCGGGTTTGTTTAAAAATAACAGGACCTTTTGAATCAAGTTTTATTGCTATGGCAGCAAGCAACATTATCGGAGAAGTAGCCATAATTCCTACTGTTGCTGCAGTATAATCGAAAGTTCTTTTAGCTGCCCATTGTACAGGCTTTTTAGTTTTATAATCATATTTTTCTATATGATTTTTAAGATTTTTCACCAATTCTAGATCAAATGAATTATAATTTATTTTTTTAATACGCTTAATCGCACCAAAAACAGGGGTTTTTGGCTTGATATTCTTTGAATAATTAACTCTATCTGCGGTAAATAATATTTGCATATATAGTCTAAAATCTGTAAATTTTTAAAATTGTTAGTTTGTTAAGTTTTTCTTAACAAACTCTCTTGATTCAAGGTCAGCCTCAATTACATCAGAAAGAGTGGGAGTTTGAATTTTCTTATGCGCACTCAATGCATCTTCTGTTAAACGCACTATATCATTTAGTTTAATTTTACCGTCTAAAAACGCCATAACAGCTTCTTCATTGGCCCCATTCATTACAGAAGGACAAGTCCCTCCTTGCTTTCCGACTTCATAAGCAATTTTCAGGCAAGGAAATTTTTCAAGATTGGGTGCTTCAAAAGTAAGGGTACCGGTTTTTACAAAATCAAAACTACCTGTTTTTATTCCTTCAATTCTTTCAGGCGAAATAGCGTACTGTATAGGAATATGCATACTAGGCAGCCCCATCTGCGAAATTACACTGCCATCAACAAATTCCACCGCGCTATGAATAATACTTTGCGGATGGACAACAACTTCTATATCATCATAATCAATATCAAAAAGATGGTGTGCTTCGATAACTTCAAGCCCTTTATTCATAAGGGTTGCAGAGTCTATAGTAATTTTTCTGCCCATATTCCATTTTGGGTGCGCAAGAGCTTGTTCACAGGTGGCATTTTTGATATCTTCAATATCCCAAGTCCTAAAAGGACCGCCTGATGCCGTTATTATCAACTTTCTGACCTTTGTGTAATTTCCTGCAATACACTGATGAATTGCGCTATGCTCACTATCAACAGGAAGAAGATTCACGCCTTGCATTTTAACTCTCTGCATAACTATATCGCCAGCTGTTACCAATGTTTCTTTATTTGCAAGCGCAATATCTATTTTGGCATTAATAGCCGCTAAAGTAGGGTAAAGCCCGGCAAAACCCGATAAAGCAACCAAAATCTGATTGTTTATACCATCCTGCGCAATTTCAATAAGACCTTCAGCTCCATGCAAAACTGTAAGTTTTGGGAATTCCTTTTCAAAAATAAGCGCATCTTCTTTAGTTTTAACAGAAATTATTTTTGGTTTAAATTTTTGTATTTGTTCTCTAAAAAGTTCTGTATTATTACCGCATGAAAGCCCGTAAATACTGAATTTGTCTTTATTTTTTTCGACAACTTCCAGAGCTTGTGTACCTATTGAACCTGTTGAACCTAAAATTGAAATCGTTCTCATAAATAAAAGTATAATCCAAACAAATCAGCGGATAAACATGCAATCTCCGTAACTGTAAAACCTATATTTTTGCATTATTGCCTCATTATAAGCATTCATAATATTTTCACGACTCGCAAGCGCACTCACAAGCATTAAAAGCGTGGATTTAGGAAGATGAAAATTGGTTATAAGCCTATCTATAACATTAAACTTGTAACCCGGATAAATAAAAAGCTCACTAAAATCAGAACATGCGCAAATTTTACCGTATTTTGCAAAAGCTGTTTCAAGAGTCCGCACGGTAGTTGTTCCAACCGCTGTAATTTTTTTACCTTCCTGTTTGGCTTTTGTGATTATCTGAGCGGTTTTTTCAGAAATTTCAAAAAATTCCGAATCCATTTTATGCTCTAAAATATTATCAACCTTTACGGGACGAAAAGTTCCAAGCCCGACATTTAAAGTTACAAATCCCACTTCAACACCTTTTTTTTCAAGCTTTTGCAAGATTTCTTCCGTAAAATGAAGCCCCGCAGTCGGTGCGGCAACAGACCCCGGTGTTTGCGCATAAACTGTTTGATATCGTTTTTGGTCAAGATTTTTAATCTCGTCATTACTCATTTGTCTTTGAATATAAGGGGGCAAAGGCGTAAGCCCAACGGCATCAAGAATTTTATAAAAATCACCTTCATAAATTAGCTCTATCGCCATTTTATCGTTATCAATTCTTCCTATTACATGAGCTTTAAGTTCATCCGAAAAAGTAACTATCGTACCTTCTTTAACTCTTTTAGCAGGTTTTATAAGGCATTCCCAAATTTTATCCGAAGTATTTTTTAACAAAAATACTTCGATTTTGGCTCCTGTATCTTTTTTACCCAAAAGCCTTGCTGGAATGACTTTTGTGTTATTCAAAATCAAAACATCGCTTTCATCAAAATATTCTGTTATATCAGCAAAAACTTTATGAGAAATTTCACCGTTTTTTTTATCCAAAACAAGCATGCGTGAAGTTTCACGAGAAGATGAAGGCACCTGCGCGATAAGTTCTTCGGGTAAGTTGTAGTCAAAATCTTTTACCAGCATAAAAAGATTATACTTTAAAAACTTTCAAACATCGTTTACAAAACTTCATAAAACCCCTTCCAAAAAAGCAATTTTTTTTATAAAAAAACGTTTATTTAAATGTAAGGTTTAAAAAGGTTAAAGGTTAAGTAAAATGATTCCTCCAATCGGCGCAGTAAATTATGATATTTATAATCCCTATTCTTACGGAATGTATGGAATGGGAATGTGCCCTCAAACTCTTGAACAATACAGAAATATGAGAAAAATGACAACTGATTTGTACGCAAATCAAATAAGTTTTGCAGGAAAAATTAATCCTCTTTTTAGCGGCTTCAACAATTCTGAAAGAACAAATGTACTAAAATCTTTCAACAATACTTCTGTTAACTTAAGAAACGCTTTCAATCCTTATTCAAAAGAAAATATAGGACAAACAAAAAGTTTTATGGGTTCTATAGCTGAAATGCAAATGGCATCAATGATGAATCCTTTTTCAATCTATGGAGGAGCTTTAATTTAGAAAGTTTTATATGTAACCTTGTTTTATAATCCCTATTTTTAAAGCAGACCCCCTGTCTGCTTTTTTTATATGAAATATTTCAGTAAATACAATAATAGGGAATTCTGGAAACCTTTAAAATAAAGGGCTTCAGCGAATTGTAACAAAAAAGCAATTTTTTGCTTAACATTTTGTTTAATAATATATAAGGGACAATTAACAAGGGTTATATCAAATGAAAAAAGTTTACTTTAAACATTAATATTTTTGTCGTATCAATCACATCCAATTCTTGTGATTGAGTTTTTGTACTACAAAAATCTAAAATAATTTTATATCTATTTATCCTCTATGTTGATCTCGTGAAAATTTAGTTAGGTTTCGGTAATGTGTAATGGTGTACGGCTTTTTGATTAAAAAGCCGTTTCTTTTTTATGAAGTGTTCTTTAAGGCCCGTCATTGGTAAAATGGCAGGCTTTAAAGAATCGGACATAACAAGCAGGCAATTTTTTTTGTGCTTCGTTTTTAAAAAACTATGAAAAGCATGACATCAAACAGAATAAATTTCGGCGGCCAACCCTTGCATAAAGTTAACCTACGTAATGCACAAGGTGGCTTTATTCCTGCTATGATTTCAAAATTTGATTTTGAAAATAACAAAGATATTGAAGCCATGAATAATATAAAATCTGATTGGAAAAAAGCAACTTATATAGAAGATATAGCGGGTTATTTTAATAAGGATATTTGGGTTAGAGGGAATGATGTCCCCGGATTTTATGCTGTTGAATTATTAAATGATGAACCTTTGCACAAAAAAGTTATAGGTTTTGTTAATACTATTTTTGATAAAAATGATAATTCTTTGGATATGAAACGGCTTCAGATAAAACCTGAATTTATGCATGAAAAGTGCAAACTTAAAAGAAAAATAAAAGGAGCGGGAGAAATTTTAGTTGCAAAAGCCTTAAGCCTCGCCTATGATTTTAATGCTAATATTATGACATTGACTCCGGCTAAAGAAGGTTTTTAT
>JAEWLZ010000055.1 GCA_023457295.1 Cyanobacteria bacterium OH_PDB_112 | reverse complement strand
GTCCATAGTACCGTAAAAATTAGATTCTCTTTCAATTTTACGACGCTTAATTTTTGCTTCTTCTTCCGTTATCAACCCTGAGTTTAAATCTGAGTCTATACTCAATTGTTTACCCGGCATACTGTCTAAGGTGAACCTTGCTGAAACTTCCGCTACCCTTGTTGCACCGCCTGTGATTACCATAAAGTTGATAATTACAAGAACCAAGAATATGACCGTACCCACAACATAGTTTCCTCCGACCGCAACCTGACCAAAAGCATTAATTACTTGTCCTGCTTCACCGTGCAGTAAAATAAGCCTTGTCGAACTTACGTTAAGACCCAGCCTGAACAATGTACTTATCAAAAGAGTTGTAGGGAAAGATGAATAATCAAGAGGTTCTTTAACGTAAAGACAAACGAGCAAGATAATTACAGACAAAGAAATATTGAAAATAAGTAGAACATCCAAAAGAGGAGGAGGTAATGGAATAACCATCATAGCAACTACAAGCACCATGCCGATGGCAAGTGCTATGTCATTATTTTGGATAAGTTGCATTAACTTCTTATAATCCACCCCGATTTATTTCCTCCTATCTTGATTGTACACAAAAGCTAGCAATTCGGCTACTGCTACATATAATTCTGAAGGTATAATACCCTCCAAAGGGACTACTTTATAAAGGGTTCTTGCAAGAGGTTTGTTTTCCTTTATCGGAATATTATTCTCTTCCGCAATCTCTCTTATTCTAAACGCCATAAAATCAACCCCTTTTGCCACTACTTGAGGGGCTGGCGCAATCGAAGTATCATATCTTATTGCAACAGCATAGTGTGTAGGGTTTGTAACAACAACATCTGCTGTTTGAACTTGCTGCATCATTTTTTGACGCATCATTTGCATTTGAGCAGATTTTATTTTTTGTTTAATTTTAGGGTCACCATCAGCACTCTTTCTTTCATCTTCAACTTCCTGTTTTGTCATTTTGAGTGATTTATTATATTCATAATCTTGATATTTTTTGTCGGCAAAACCTATTAAAATCATTGCAAGGCACATATTTGTAATCATTTGTGTTAAAACACTTATAACCGTAGAAAAAGCCGCCTGTATAGGGACACCCAAAAGTCCCAACAACTCGGGCAATCTTGACATAAGAACCGAATATCCTACTCCCCCTACAATAGAAAGCTTTAAAACAGACTTTGCAAGTTCTACAATTTGTTTTACATCAAATGGATTTAATTTGCTTTTTAAAGCCTTTAGCATTGCTGCGGGAGTAAATTTATCAAACTTTGGAGTAATTGCTTTCATTGTAAACAAAGAACCTATAAGAGCTCTCATTATTAAAAGAGTAGCAACCATAGAAAGCCCAAAGAAAGGCAATAATGACCAACATATAGCATTAGCGTACGGGGCTATAATATATAAAATGGAAGAATCTATCTTATCAGGCTGAAGATTAGAAAGAGCATATTTTAGAATATTTATCATCTGCTCTACAATCATAGGAGCTAAAGTGAAAAATATAGCCAAATTAGCAGACAAAACTAAGGCAGAATTTAAATCCTGACTTTTTGCAATTTGTCCTTCTTCGCGAGCCTTCTCCCGCCTCCGGGGCGTGGCCTCTTCCGTTTTTTCTGCTGCCATTTTTCGGCTAAAATCCTCCTATTTTAAATAAACATACCATTAACCCGTATCAACAGGTTTTCGACAGTCGCTGCCATCAAATTATAGGTTTTTGATATAAAGAAAGACATTAATGCAATACCTATGTATATTTTAAAAGGCATTGCCAACATAAAAATATTCATTTGAGGCATCATTTTTGATGTAAATCCCAACAATACCGAAACAACAAATAATATTGAATAAACAGGCATTATAATACTAAAAGCTATTACAAAAATTTGAGAAGAAAAATAAACTATTTTTTCAACTAAAGCCGCTTGAATAACAAAATTTGTATCGACAGGAAGTAATTTATAACTATCCACAACACTTTGGAATAAATAATGGTCACCATTAACAAATAAGAAAGCTATCATCGCCATAAATAGATAAAATTGTCCAACAACGGGAGTCTGCTGTCTTGTTACAGGGTCTAAAAGTTCAGACATTGCCAAACCCATATCGATACTTATTATTTGACCTGCGACTTGTATAGAAACAAAAATAAGGTTCATGCAAAAACCTATAATGCTTCCTATTATTACTTCTCTAAGAGCCAAAACCGTTACCCCTATCATATCCATAGGCATATGCGAAATTGGAGAAACTTTTGCTGCAATCGGATATATCAAAAAAGCCACCAAAGCAACTAAAACAGCCTTAATAGATTGAGGTACAGGATATGTGGACAACAAAGGAGCAGTCATCATCATACCGCTGAGCCTTGTCATTACAAGCACAAAAAAAACTACTCTATCCGGTGTCAAAAGTGATACTACATCAAAAAACATTAAACGGCTGCCATCCTACGAAATATCTCATTAACTTCTGTCAAAAATACCTGTAAAATCCATGGTGCAAAAACTATAAGAGCCACGACCGTCGCTATCAATTTTGGAACAAATGACAAAGAGGCTTCCTGTATTTGGGTAACAGATTGAAAAACCCCGATAATAACCCCTACAAGCATACCTATAACGAGCATAGGAGCCGACATAGTCAAAACAAGCACCATAGTCTCTTGTAAAATTGTTATAAATTCTAACTGCGTCATAATTACCTCACGTCATAAAGCCTTCGAGTAATGACTGCGCAACCATATGCCAGCCATCAACCATTACAAATAATATAAGTTTAAAAGGTGTTGCAATCATAGCAGGCGGTAAGAAAACCATACCCATTGATACCAAAATACTTGCAACAACAATATCAATAATCAAAAATGGAATAAATATCAAAAATCCTATTTTAAATGCTGTTTTTAATTCACTTAAAATAAAAGAAGGTAAAAGAACGTACATAGGCACATCCTGCACGGTTTTTGGTTTTTCAATCTGCGCAAACCTTACAAAAAGAGCTAATTCCTTTTCATCGGTATATTTGAGCATAAATTCTTGTAAAGGTTTTGTACCACGCTTTATAGCCTCTTGCTGCGTAATTTGGCTATTCATATAAGGCTCATATGCTGTTTCATAAATTTTATTTATAGTCGGAGACATTACAAAAAATGTCAGAATTAGCGACAAGCCCGCTATAACCTGTGCAGGAGGCAATTGAGCCGTACCCAAAGCTTGTCTTGTCAAAGAAAGAACAATAACAATCCTTGTAAATGACGTACACATAACTATTATACTAGGTGCTAACGTTAAAATCGTAAGCATAATGAGGATTTGCATCCCCTGACTAAAATCTTCGGGAGTTTGAGCATTACCAAAACCTATTGTCATAGTAGGCATAGTAACAGCTGCGGCTGCAGGCAGCATAGTAAAAAACATCAAACT
>JAEWLZ010000054.1 GCA_023457295.1 Cyanobacteria bacterium OH_PDB_112 | reverse complement strand
TGGAATACCTGTCATAGAAAAAACTTTAAAAACTTTTTTAATTGTGTCCTTAACTTCGACAGCACAAGTGGCATGACCGTATTCAATAGCTTTATCGATTGTTTTTTTAATTATTTCTTCTGTTATCAAAGGTCTTGCGCCGTCATGAATTGCTACATAATCAGGGCTATCAAGAGCTAAAAGCCCGTTTCTTACACTGTCCTGTCTTTTTTTGCCGCCCAAAATAACTTTTTTAACTTTAGGATATTTTTTTGCAATTTTTTTAATTTCATCAATAATATTTTCAGAGGTGCAAACCACTATTTCATCAATCATAATGTGATTATTAAAAGTTTTTAAAGTTTTTTCTATGACAGGTATTCCATTCAAATCAAAAAGAAGTTTTTGTCCATGTTTAAATCTGCTTGAAGATCCTGCAGCGGCTATTATTGCCGATATTTTCATTTAGGATTTTCCTCCAAAATGGTCAAAAGATAAACTTTCAAAAGTTTGTTTATCCAGTTTTAAAGTTTTTTGGTCTTTGTTGATAATTACAGGCACATTGGTTTTGGCAATGACTTTTCCGATGGGAAAAACTTCAATTTCTGATTTTAATTTTTCAAAGTCATCAGGGCGAACAGTTCCTAAAAGTTCGTAATCTTCGCCTCCGAAAAGAATCCAGTATTTATTCTGAATTTTTCCATCCTGAGGAACTTTATCAAAATCCACATCAATAGAAACATTAGATGCGGTAGCTATTTTATAAAGCCCATCTGCTAGACCATCGCTAGTATCCATTAAAGCAGGATTTTCGCAAATTTTTGAAATAGCGATGCCTTCTTTGATTTTTGGAATAGGTGTATTGTGTGCCTTTAAAAATTTTTCTTTGCGAGGAAGGTTTCTTTCCAAAATTTCAAGCCCTGCACGACTGTTACCGTGTTCTCCCGTTACAAAAACAATATCACCAACTTTTGCAGAGCTGCGTTTGATTTGTTTTTCGGCTTTTCCGATAGCAGTCACGGTTATGGTTATATTATCGCTGCCTGTGATATCACCTCCGACAACAACCGCATTATGGTTTTTGCAAACTAAATTTATGCCTTCATAAAATTCTTTGACAAAGTTTGAGTCAACTTCTTTTGATAAAGATAAAGAAACTAAAACGCATTTTGGTTCAGCACCTGCTGCGGCAAGATCGCTAAAATTTACCGCTATGGCTTTTTGTCCTAATTCAAAAGCAGAAATGGTTTGGCGTCGAAAGTGAATATTTTCTATTAAAGTATCTTGCGTTATTGCAAGACCTTCCCAAAAAGCAGTATCATCACCGATAAAACTGCTGTCGGATAAAGTCTTTTTTATGATTTCTATGAATTCAAATTCTTTCATAAGATTATTTTAGCAAAAAATTATATATCTTGTATTTTTATTTTATGCCACAAAAAAAGCGGGTATAAACCCGCTTTTTTGTTAAGCTATCAGGTTTTGTGACCCTCCGGCTCGTCCTCCTTTGACGTAAAGTGCGTCATCCGCGCCTAGTGCGCCTTCTTTTAAGAAACTTAAACCTACGGTTTTTCCGTTTTCTGCTATTTTTTCAAGACCTTTTGCCAAATGCTTTCCGTGTCGCATCGCTTGCAAAAAACCTACTCCGCCGGTCTTTTCCGAGACCGAAGCATCTTCGGCATTTTTGGGCTTAATAAAAGGATTTAACCCAGCATTAAGTCCTTGAATTTTGTCTAAAGCCATAAAAAACATATCCTTTCAAATTTATCCGACAATCTAGTGCCTTTGTTTTTACCGAAATCTCATCATTTTCGTCTAAAAGCAATTCACCTTTTCGAGATTTTTGTGAAGCAAAAATCTCTTGTATAGATATATAAAAAATATATACTTATCGGAATTTCAATTTTTGAGAATTTTTTAAAAAAAGTTTACAATATAAGGCTTTTAATTGTTTTATGTTTTTAAAATTGTTAAGAAATATTACAAAAAACCAGTTTGTTATATACCCAATATAGCAATTTTATATACTAATTTTACTTTATATAAATAAGTAGAAATATAAGAGGAAAAAATTATGGGCTACGGCGTAAATGATAATCCATTCGGTTTTTCACTTCAAATGTCTGAAGGGGCTAAAAAACTTTCGGATGAAGCCTTAAAGATAGGTAAAGAACAAGAAACCATAGGGGTTTCCAAGCCTAAGATGCCTAATTCTGTATTTGGAGCTAATGTTTCTACTCCTGTGCAAAATGCGCAAAACGTGCAAGATGTGCATAGCAAAATCACAGAGGCAACAAAAAACGGCGGGATTGATTTTGTTACAAAAGCAAAGGCTGACGCCGGTAATAATCTTGGAGTTCATGCAGGAAAACCTGTTGATAAAGATTTGAAACCTTCTATTTCAACAACTTTCGATAAAGAATCAAACCCTGTTTCTGTTGGTATAGAAAGAAGTTATGGAGATAAGGTCGATTTCAAAGAAGGCAAAGATATTGACGGAAGCAAACAATATAATACAACTCTTAGCGATAAAAACGGAAATGTAATTGCTCAAAACATTCTTACGGAAAATAAAAATGGTACAAAAAATGTTACTTCTTTTATTAACGAAAAAGACAAAACAGTTTCAAAAACCGCAAGATACGACCAAGAAGGCAAACTTATTGAAGGAACAACCACTACTAAATCAAGAGATGGAAAAGAAGAAACAACTGTACAAAAAAAAGAAGCTGATGGCAGTTATTCTATGACAACCCAAAAACCTGACGGGACTGTTGAAACTGCAAAATATAATAAAGACGGAAAAATTATTGAGCCTAAAAAAGAAGAACCGAAAGGAACTCATAAAGAAGGTTCTCTAGGCGACATAAAAGAAAAGAAAGCGGATATGCTTGATAAGAAAAAAGAGCAGGTAGCAAAGCAATTGGAAACAGGAAGCGGCAGAGCTTCTGAAAAATATAAAGAACTTGGTGATAAATCAAAAGAAATTGAAGGACAAATTGCAAAACTTGACCCTAAAAAAGACGGAGAAAAAATAAAAGAACTCCAGTCTAAACAGTCTAAAATAAATGACAAGCAATCAAAAGTAGTTGATAAAGTTGCTAAAAAATCACTCGCTAAAGATGAAAATTTCCAAAAACTTGATGATCAAGAGAAAAAAGAGCAAAAACTCGTTGATAAGTATAAAGATTTTGATTTGACAGATAAAGAAGATGGCCATAAATTGACTGCTGAAGAAATTTCTGATAAAAAAGACAAACTTTTTGATAATGACGGAAAAGTTCTTGACAGAAAAACTCTTGCCGAAAAAGGAATTGACAAAAAGTATACGGATGAAGCTATTGCACAAAATCCGATGAGAGTATTTGCGGACAAAAATGCTTCCAAAGAAGAAAAAACACAGGCTCTTGTTGCGGTTGTGACAGGAAATGCTATGGGCAATGTGCCTTTGCAAAGAGCCCAAGGTCTTCAAGGACAAGGTACAATGGGCGTAGTTAATGCTGCAGCCGGTGCTGTTACTCAAATAGCACTCGCCTTTACAAATTCTAATTCATCTTCCGCTGAAGCTCAGCAAGTTCCATTTACACTTGGTTCTCAAAGAGGCAAAAAATAAATAATTCAGCCTAATCTATTATATGTATTGTTTGAGTTGCAAAAAACCTTTATAATAAAATAAAGGTTTTTATTTTACTTGAGCAATAAGGAATTTATCGGTGGTTGATACAGGACCGAATTTAAACGCAGTAACAAGCAATTATGAATTTAAAGGTCATAATTCGCAGTCTACCGGTCTTTCCCGTGAAAAATACGGGCAAGGCGGGGAGTATTTTGCTCAGGGAGAATATGAAGAAGAGCAGGAATTCAAAGAAGCTCCTTATGTTGATAGAAGTTCTTTGCTTACCGCTACTTTGAATTCTTTTGCAATGTTTAATATAGCAAATATCCTTAAAAATAAAACAGTTTCCCGTTCTATGGAAAACAAGTTTAACAAGTAAAGTTCTTGTCCATTAAAGTTTTTTATTATATACTAGACGCTGTCAGACAAATTAGGTACTAAAGAATGTCAAAATATAATGATACTATACCGGTAGAGGTTTTTATTTTAACCCAGCATCACGATATAAAGGGTACGGTTCATGTTTCAAAATACACTAATTCAAACAGAGAGCTGACAGATTTATTGAATGATAAAGACAGACGATTTCTTGCCGTGACAAATGCTGAGATAATAAGTCATGATGGCAAGTCTATTAAAAAATATAATTTTCTTGAAATACATATCGACTATATTTTGATAGTACATCCTGCAAGTCAGGTGTTATTCAAGGAAAGTTCTCAAACTCAACAGGATTTGGAGCGTTTCCGTGAATTACGTTCAAAACTTAATCAAACTAGACCTTTTTAGATAAAAAGTTCTGAGTTCTATTAACCAAAGTAGCCGCCTTGAACCATCCAAGGGTTGTAAGGTTGGTTATAGTATTGTTGTCCGTAAGGATTGCCGTAAATTTGGTTGTAAAGTTGTCCGCCAAAAGCCCATCCGTTGAAGAAATTTGTGAAAGCGTTAGAGCCTCCGCCTAAGGCAGTAGGTGTTGCTCCCCAGCCATAAGGCTGTGCATTGTAACGGTTTCTTGAGATGTCGCCTTCGTATCTTGCCAAATCTACTTCGTTGAAGTCAAAGAATTTTGTTAATAATTCTTCGGTTGATGCATCTCCGTCGTCTGAGCCTAATTTTCTTATGTTTTTTGCATTTGACACATTTTCTGCCAAATCTTTTTTAGTGGATTCGTTTTCTGCCACAATTTCTGAATTATCTTTTAAATTCAAATTGCCTGCTTTTGAATCTTTTGATACAAACATTTCAGTTTTTCCTGTTACTGAAGAGAAGTTAGCTTGTTCTTTTACGTTCATTCCGTTAAAGTTTACATTTATATTTTCTGATACGGCTTGGATATTATCAGCAACAGAACCTTTGTAGCCTCTGAAAGAAGCTTCTTTTTCTGCATTTATGCTAACGGTTTGAGCGGTAACATGAGAAAGAGTAGTCACAATGTTATTTCCGCCCGCATTTATATCTCCGGTTTTTGAATCAGCTATTCTGACATCCGCATCGCCTGTTGTGCCGACCGAAATAATTTTTGTATTTGAATCGGCTATATTTAGAGCAATATTTTTATTTTTATTGTTGCTAATATCTAAATCTTGCGAAACATTTGCTTTTTCTATTTTTATAGCTTGAAGAGCATTTAAATTTTTCAAATCTGTATCAAGCTTTCCACCTTTTATTACAAGGTGTTCGAGTTTATCTCCTTTAATATCTGAAACAGATGAATATTCATCAGAATTCACTTGAAGTTCTTTATTGTCGGTTTCAATATTCGTGTTGGCTTTTCCTTTTAAATTTACAGTATTGGCATCACCCGCAAGTCTTATAGTTATTTTCTCTCCTTTGTTGTCAGTTATTGTGAGAGGTGCGTTATTATTGTAATCGATACCATTTTCTTTGATTTTATTATATTGTGTAGAATCAAGTTTTGACAGATTGATTTCTACACTGCCGTCTTTATTTACGGTTGTAATTTTTTTAATTTCTTCATCATCAAGACTGCCGATTTTTATTTTTTTATCAGCAACAGCAGCTTCTGTATGTTTTAGTTTTTGTGTTTCTGCATCTTTTTCTGTGCCTGCGATTTTTCCGTTTTTGTCAACATTAGCTTTAGAATAAGTATCTATCTCTGTGCCGTTTTCAGTTTTTACATAAATATTTTTGCCTTCTGAGGCATCTTTTAGTGTTTCTTTTTGCGTATTTTCTTTTAATTGTTTGTCGAGTCCTGAAATATCAAGTATTTTTCCGTTTGCATCAATAACACCTTGGCTTTTTAGCAAGTCTAGCTGTTTTTGACCTTTTGATGTAAGTTCGGTTTTAGGCGATGTATTAACTTCATCAGAGCTGTAAGTTACGTCTATACCGTAGTTTTCGTAATTATCAATATTTAAATCTTTTACTTTATCCTTATCTGCAATTAATTTTTTAATGCTTTCTGTTGACAAGTTATTTTTGTTTAGTTTTTCAAGTTCTTTATATTTATTTTCAGCTTCTTTAGTATCAATTTTACCGTCTTTTATGATGTCTTTGAAATCATCGGTTACGTTTTGACCATCTTTGTCAATAATAGCGATAGAATCTTTAGAAGCACTAAAATCTCCGGTTTTTTCTGCGAATTTTTGTTCATCTTTATCTAAAAATTTTGTATTATTACGTTTTACATCTGAAACGGTTGCTAAATTATTAAGATATTCGTTATCTTTTTTTTCTAGGCCACGGAAGCCGATTCTTGCTTCTTTATCTGGGGAGAATTCTTTTTTTATGGCATCTTGAGGATTCATTTTGTTCATAAATATTGCAGCCATAAAAGGATTACTCATTGCCATTTGAAGCATAAGCATTTTTTTGAAGTCAAATTCCCCGTTTGAGAAAATACTTTCTGCGAAAGATTCTAAATCAGACGAATTAGAAGAATTTTGGGGCGTTGTTAATCCGAAGCGTTTAATATCGTTAAAGCCTAAATAGTATTTGCTGTCCGCCCGCATATTTGATATTTTGTAATTTTCGTCTGGAACTGACATCTTTTACTCCATTGGTTAATGCAATATCTTATTACTTAAATATATAAAAACCGAATATGTAATAAAATTGCTATATTCGTTATATATTTAGTATATACTTGTAATATTTCTTAACAATTGGAATTTAAAATCTTTACTACTGCTTTTTTTACAAAAGATGGATTATCTATACAAATGCAAGGCATATGGGCATCTTGTGGGTTAAAAATCAAAAAATCACCATCTTGCGCTTTAATAAAAGATGCATTTCCTTTTCCGAAAATTATATCTTTTTCTTCATCATATTCGGTAGTAGGAATAAAGTTATTAATATTTGAGTATCCTAATTTTTCTTCACCTGAAATTATGTATTGTATATCTGTATATTTTTTGTGGGCTTCCAGCCTTCCTTCGGTTTCGGGCTTTGTTGTATAGGTTTGGATGATTGCATAAACTTCATCATTTTTTATTGTATATTTTCCGTCAGGAATGTTAATAAGGTCTGAGTTTTTCAAAAATTCGAAAGCTTCTTTATAATTTTTTTCAAGATTGTAATAAAAAGATGCGTTTTTTATGTTGTCTGCTATCATATTTTTTTCCTATGTATTAAAATGACTTTATGAGGATATTATATAAAAAAAACGGAAGTATGAAATGAAAAAAGGTAAAAGCGGAAAAAGTTTAGGAAGTTATTTTAAAAGTTTGGGGGCAAGTTTAAATATTTTTGCGGCGTATATTTTGCTTGTAATTGTCGCTTTGTATTTTGCTACTGATTATTTAATGACCGCAGATGGTTCGCAGTATGTTCAATATGTGAATTTGACAAAAGATGCTGTTGCCAATATTCACCATCAACTGACTTTACCGTTTTGTGTATGCATGGTTATTTTTATATTTCCAAGCTTGCTTAAGAAATAAAAAATTGTAATGGAATATTTTTTTGTTAAAATATTTGAGAAACCGTTTGGGCAGGTTTTTTGGCTAGATAAAAGGAAGAAAAAATTATGGAAAAATTAACAGCACTCAAATCTCACTGGTGTGGAGAGGTTCAGGAAAAAAATGTAAATACTGAAGTTAAGCTCTCAGGCTGGGTTTCGGCTGTCCGTGATTTGGGCGGTATAATTTTTATAGAAGTTCGTGACAGAAGCGGTCTTTTCCAAGTTGTAGCTGACCCTTCGGTTAATCCTGAAGTGCATAAAGTTTTTTCAAAATTGCGTTCAGAGGATGTTATTACAGTTACGGGTAAAGTTACAATAAGACCTGAAGAAACTTATAACCCGAATATTGTAACAGGTAAGATAGAATCTTATCCTACAAGTGTTGAAGTACTTTCTAAAGCCGAAGTTCTACCATTTTTGCTTGAAGATGAAGTGGCAGAAGAGATTCGCTTGAAGTATCGTTATTTGGATATTAGAAGAACACCTGTTTTAAATAATTTGAAGCTTCGTCACAAAATTTGTCATGCTATGCGCAATTATCTTGATGCAAATGCTTTTATGGAAGTGGAAACACCTATTTTGATAAACACAACGCCTGAAGGTGCTCGTGATTATTTAGTTCCAAGTCGTGTGCATGCTAACAAATTTTACGCTCTTCCGCAGTCGCCTCAAATATTCAAACAGCTTTTGATGGTTGGAGGAGTAGAAAGATATTATCAAATTGCACGCTGTTTCCGTGATGAGGACCTTCGTGCGGACAGACAGCCTGAGTTTACGCAGGTTGATATTGAGATGTCTTTTGTCGACCAAGACGATGTTATGAGTATGGCAGAAGGCCTTGTGAAATCAGCTTTTGAAACTGCAAATGTTGAAGTTTCACTTCCTTTGAAAAGAATTTCTTATAAAGATGCTATGGAAAAATATGGTTCTGATAAACCTGATACACGTTTTGGGCTAGAACTTTTTGATGCGTCAGAACTTATGGCTAACAGTGGATTTACCGCTTTTGCAGATATAGTAAAAGGCGGTGGAAATGTTCGAGGAATTAAGATTCCTGGTATTGCTAATTATTCTCGCAAAGAAATGGAAGATTTGCGAAATCTTGCAATTTCTTTTGGGGCAAAAGGGTTGGCGTGGATTACTTATGCTGAAGACGGTTCTTTGAAATCGGCTATTACAAAGTTTTTATCAGATGATGACGTTTCAAAAATCACCGAAATTTCTCAGGCAAAACCCGGTGATGTCGTTTTCTTTATTGCGGATAAGCCACAAGCTGTATTTGATGCTTTAGGGCGTTTTAGATTATATTTTGGTGAAAAATTGAATCTAATCGACAAAGAAAAACATGATCTTCTTTGGGTAGTTGATTTTCCGATGTTTGATTATGATGAAGAAGCTAAGCGTTATGTTGCTGTTCACCATCCTTTTACTTCTCCTCAAAAAGAAGATATGGATAAATTGGAATCAAACCAATCTGAATGCAAAGCTTATGCTTATGATTTGGTTTATAACGGAAATGAAATTGGCGGCGGAAGTGTCAGAATCCACTCTTCTGAAGTTCAGCAAAAAGTATTTAAAGCTCTTGGCTTTACAGAAGAACAAATTCAGGAAAAATTTGGATTTATGGTTAACGCTTTCAAATACGGAACTCCTCCTCATGCGGGTATTGCGCTCGGTCTGGATAGAGTTGTTGCGCTTCTTGCAAAAACAAATTCTATCCGTGATGTTATTGCATTCCCGAAAAATTCAAATGCAAAATGTCTTATGACGGATGCGCCTGTAAGTGCGTCTGAAGAACAGCTTCGAGAGCTTCGTTTAAAAATGGTTGTTCCAGTTAAGAAGTAATATTTAGATTGAAATTTAAAATTAAAAAGCTCTATTTTTTAATAGAGCTTTTTAATAGTTTTTATAATGAAAATTTATTTTTATTTATTCGACAATTGTTCCTGTTGTTACATCGACTTTTATTGGCTTAAGCAATGTTACACAAATATTTTGTCCGTCATAAATTTCGATTTTTGCGTGTTTTATAATTGCGCGATAGAATTTTTCCCAACGGGTTTTGAATCTTGGCTCAAGTGTTGCAAGAGCTTCAAACTCTGCTGTTTGACCGTTAAGCGTTTTGATATTTTTAGTTTCCAAAACTAATTTACCGTTTCTGATAAACCATAGAGCTTTTTTTACTTCCAAAACTTGACCTAGAATTTTGTCGTCTTTTTCAAGAAGCAAAAGTTTTTCTTTCGTCACATAGTTATTAGGTGTTTTGCTTAAGAAAAGCTGACAATTTTTTGTTTTTTGGGTTGATAAAAATTCATTCATTTTTATCGTCAAAATTGTTCCGGCTGGTATTGTAACTATATTTTCATTTCTGTAAGTCGGGTCAAGAATAATACCTTCGCCTGTTTTTGGAGCGAGTTTGCAATTTGGATGAAGTTTTACCTGTGCAATCATATTTTGCAAAAAAGCGGAAACTTCTGCTCTTGTTGCA
>JAEWLZ010000053.1 GCA_023457295.1 Cyanobacteria bacterium OH_PDB_112 | reverse complement strand
AATTACAACAGAAGCCAATGGTTTTTGCACTTCTGCCCCAGAACTTGTCGATAGAGCCATTGGCATAAAGCCCAATGTGGCAACAAGTGTTGTAATTATTACAGGTCGAAGTTTTAGTTCGACCCCTTTGATAATAGTTTCTTTCATTGTGTAGCCATGAGCTAGTAGCTTGTTAAATTGAGTAATCAAAACAAGACCGTTCAAAATTGCCACACCAAAAAGTGCTATGAATCCGACTATCGCAGGTACGCTCAAATACATTCCTCTGAGCCATAATGCTGCAATACCACCGACTAAAGCGAAAGGAACATTAAACATAACAATCAATGAGTGAGGAACCGAAGAAAAAGTCATAAGTAGAAGCAAAAATATTACTACAACAGAAAATGGTACAACAATTGCAAGTCTTTTCATTGCGCGTTGTTGATGCTCAAATTGTCCACCCCATTTGATATAATAACCTTTTGAAAAATGTACCTTTTGTTCAACTTTTTGTTCGGCTTCTTTGACAAACGAACCGATATCTCTGTCTCTGACATTGCACTGAACAATTATTCTTCTCTCGCCTGATTCTCTGTTTATTACTTCCAGTCCTTCGCCGATTTGTACATCTGCAACTTGTTGAATAGGTACTTCGCCACCATAAGATGTTTCTACAAGCAAATTTCCTATCATAGAAGGGTCGGTTTTTATTCCTTGAGGGAATTTTACCCTTAGCGCAAAGCGTTTTTTGCCATCTAAAATTTCAGAAACCTGTTTCCCCATGATTGCAGTCGAAATTACATCGCGCACATCAGAAACATTGACACCGTAACGTGACATCTTCACTCTATCAGGAATCACCGTAACTTGTTTTGAACCTGATATTTTTTCAATTTGGAGGTCTTTTACTCCTTTTATTGTTTTTAAGACTTTTTCGACTTCTTTTGCTTTTTGCATCAAAACATCCATATCTGTTCCGAATATTTTGACCGCAACATCAGCCTTAACTCCTGATACAAGTTCATTCACACGCATTTCGATAGGTTGTGTGAAGCTTAGATTCACCCCAGGAACTTCTTCTGAAAGATTTTTGTTCATTTCTTCTACAAGTTTTGACTTGGACATTCCAAAACGCCATTTGGATTTGGGTTTTAGTTTGACAAAAATATCGACCTGATAAACTCCCATCGGATCAGTCGCCAAATCTGCACGACCGATTTTGGATACTGCACTTTTAATTTCGGGAAGTTCAAGCAAAGTTTTTTCGATTCTGGTTGTGACTTTTGTCGATTCTTCAAGCGAGATACTCGGTAAACTTGTCACCTGAATAGATATATCACCTTCATCAAGCTTGGGCACAAACTCTGACCCCATAAAAGACAATGAAACAACAGAAATTAAGAATGCTATGGTCGATATCAAAATAGTTTTATATTTGTTTTTAAAAGCTTTTTCTAATAGCCTGAAATATGGCTTGCGGATTTTTTCTATAAGCCAGCTCTTTTTTTCTTCGATGTTTTTGTCAAAGAAAATACTGCACAGAACAGGAATCAAAATCAAAGCTATAAGAAGCGAGCCAAAAAGTGCAAAACACACCGAAAAGACAACAGGCGAAAACATTTTATATTCCATATCTTCAAGAGAAAGTATAGGCATATACACTACTGTTATTATCAAAACTCCAAAAAATACAGGTTTTGCGATTTCGCGCATGGCTCTTTGGATAATGTCCATAGTCGTGAGATTGGTAGCTTTTGAAGCGTGCAGGTGTCGCATAATGTTTTCGACCATAAATATTGACCCATCTACAATCATCCCAAAGTCTATCGCACCAAGGCTCATTATATTGGCAGAAATCCCAAGCGCTCGCATTCCCATAAAAGAAAACATCAAAGACAGGGGAATAGTCACCGCAACAATCAAAGCCGCGCGAATATTGCCTAGCATAAATAAAAGCACCGCAACAACCAGCATACCTCCCTCTACGAGATTTGTTTCTACGGTTTTGATTGTTTGTTCAATCAGATGAGTCTGATCATAAAAAGGCTTGATTCTTACACTTTCAGGTAGGGTCTTTTTGACCTCTTCTATTTTGTCTTTGACGCGACCAATTACATTTCGGCTATTTTCGCCTTTAAGCATCATAATTATGCCTGTCACCACCTCACCTTTACCATCTTTAGTAGTGGCACCTTGTCTTAGTGCATGACTATATTCTACCGTGGCTACATTTCTTATGTATACAGGACTTCCGTCTTGATACTTAATCATAATATTTCGCAGGTCATCGAGATTTTTTACAAGCCCTATCCCTCTAACCACATATTGTTCAGAAACATGCTCTACTATACCACCTGAAAAATTCTCGTTATTTTTTTGCAAAGCGTCAAAGACTTCATTCAAAGTAAGGTGGTATTGAAGCATTTTTTCAGGGTACAAAGTCACTTGATATTCAAGAGCCTGTCCTCCCCAAGTATTTACTTCGTTGACACCTGGTACTGTTCTGAGTTGATATTTTATTTCCCAATCATGAAGCGTCTTGAGGTCAGTTGGAGAATAGCCGTTTCCTTCAACAACATATTGATAGATTTCACCCATACCTGTCGTTATTGGCCCCATTTGCGGCTTGAGCCCCTGAGGAAGTCGAGCCGTAGCAGTTTGAAGTCTTTCATTTACCAATTGTCTTGCAAAGTAGACATTGACGTTATCTTTAAAAATAACAGTAACGACAGAAAGACCCAACTTTGAAATTGAACGCACTTGCTCAATCCCGGGCAAGCCATTAATCGTGGCTTCTATTGGAATGGTCACAAGTTGTTCTACTTCAAGAGGTGCCATACCTGAGCTTTCAGTAAGGATTTGCACCTGATTATTAGTCAAATCAGGAAAAGCATCAATTGGAATACTGACAAACGAGACTATACCGCCGATTAAAAAACCTATGAATATTATACAAACAAGTACTTTTTGTTTTATAAGATTGGATAAAAATTGTCCCATTATTCTTCTTCGTCCTCATTTTCAAACTGTTTTTTGATGTATTCGGCTTTCAGGGTAAAGCTTCCATTGGTGACAATCTTTTCCCCAGGTTTAAGACCTTTATTGATAAAATGACCTCCATCCCCTGCTTCTGCCATTTCAACAGTTTGTTTACGATATTTACCATCTTCCAAGCATACAAATACAAAGCTTTCTTTACCATATTCTTGTATAGCTTCATTTGGAACAAATATTTTCATTTTTTTGTCTATATCTTTGATGAATATTTGCCCAAACATCCCAGGACGCAATAATTTGCTTGAATTATCAATAAAAGCACGAGCTAAGAATGTTTTGGTAGGATCATCGCTTGATGGTTGAATATAGTTTATTTTGCCGGCAAAAGCTTTATTAGGAATGCTGTCAGATTTAAAAATTATTTCTTGCCCTTCTTTTATTTTTGACAAATATTCAGGATAAATCGTCATATCAAGCCATAAAGAACTTAAGTCCGAAACCTCATAAAGTATTTGGTCGGGAGTAACGGTTGCACCTACTGTTACATTTTTCTTTGTGATGACGCCCGGGCGCAAAGCAATTATAGCTCCGGTTGTTTGGATTTTGTCACTATTAAGATTGGCTGAAGTTCCATATATTTTCAAAAGAGAATTTGCCTCAGCTCTAATGTGAGAATCTCTTTCTGTAAGACAAATCACATCGTCTCTTGCAATTGCATAATCAGACTCTGCCTGAATAAGAGATTTTTTGGCGGTAATGCCTTCTTTAAACAATCTTTTTTCTCTTTCGAGATTTGTTTTGGCTAATCTTAAACGTGTTTGGGCTTGCCTGATTGCCAAGACGTTTTCGTGAAGTCGTTGAACCGAATCGGCATTTATTTTAGCCACATCGGGATTTTCGACGCGAGCTATAACTTGTCCTTTTTTGACCTCTTGCCCCAAAATCACATTATCTTGAACGACCCTGCCTATTGTCATAGAGTTGAGGACATATCTTTTGTCATTATTAGTCTTAATTTCCCCAATGGTTTTTATCTCGGAAATTACAGGTTTTTCTTCTACATTAATAGCCTGCACGCCCAAATCTTTTACAGCTCTTGGACAAAGCTCAACAATATCAGGATTTTTATATACCATAGCAGTTTTAGAATTATTGTATATAAAAATTCCGACTATAATAGCCAAAAATATTGCAGCAAAAATTATCACATATTTATTTTTCATTACTCTCTCCTGTTGTTAAGTTTATTCCGAGATTGCGCTCCAAGTCGCTGATTGAATTTTGGTAGTCTGTTAAAACCTGAATATAGCCAAAGCGTGTGTTGATGTATGATTGCTGTGCATTAATAGAAATGATAATGTTGCTCATACCTTCTTCAAAACTTCTTCGGGATTTGTCTACTACATTTTGAGATTTTGGCAAAATCTCATTTTCGTAAAGGTGAAGTTTTTGAGAATTGATTTTGATTTTGGCAATAGTATCTTTAATTTCGTAAGTGATTTGATTTTGCATAGCTTCAAGTTCTTTGTGTTGTTGAACGATTTGGGCATTCACCTCTTTTATTTGCCCTTGTTGGCGATTAAAAATAGGCAAATCAACTCGACCCACAACAAAAACACCTGTTTCGTTAGGGCTATTTGCACCTTCTCCGCCAGCCACAACCAAATCAGGACCTACTGCCAGTGTCAAATTAGGAACTCTATTTGCTTTTACCACTGCCATCATTTTGTCTGAAGCTTCAAGACTTTTTTGAATTTTTTTGATTTCAGGACGATTTTGATATGCTTCCGATATTAATTCTTCTTGAGTTTTTTCTGCTCCATCGGGTTTTATCATAAAATCGTTCAAAGTCGGAGCCTCAAGTTGTATATCAAAAGGCAAAACTTGATTGACGTACATATTAAGTTCATTAAAAGCCTGCATTATATCGAGTTTTGAGCTTTCAAGACTATTTTTTGCATTGGCTTGCAAATTTTCGGCCTGAATAACATCAAGTTCTGCAATATCGCCGGCTATATTTCTTTTGCGTGCGATATCAACAAGATTATTTGAAATATTCAAAATATCATTAGAGGCGTTGTATTTTTGCTGTGCATTAAAAAGTTTTATGTATGACTTGCGAACATTGTTCTTTAGATCCAAAGCGGTCGTTCTTATTTCATTTTCGACAATTTCTTTTTCTGTTTTTGCAAGATTTGTGCGTTTTTTTCTTTTTCCTGCAAGTTCAAAAGTCTGCTCAATACCAGTTCGATATGTTTTTTCTGCCGTACCGTTATCTGTAACTAAAGCTGGATTTCGTAGTGTTTTGGCAATAATAATCCTAGCTTCGCTAATTCCGAGCATTGCTTGAGCTGCCTGCAGCTTTGGGTTGTTATCAAGAGCAAGCCTAATAGCTTGATTAAGCGAAATAGTTTCTGCTCCGGCCGGCAAAATATTTATTAAAAAACATAATAAAATTATTCTATATACAATTTTTTTCATTTAAACTAATCCTACTAAATTATCATCTTTGAGCTATTGCTTTATGCAAAAAGTCAAAAACTATATAATAAGGATTATAGTTTTTAATTCATTTAAGTGGCTAAAAATTAATAAGTCTTTATATATTTCCCAATTTGTTTTGTCGTGTTTTTTTTCATATAAATAAAACTCTTTATCAAAATCAAAAGCGGGTGGCTTATTTATGATTTTTGTAAAACTCAGTAAGGGGATTTTGTTTAAATCCATCTGAAAATTGCTATGATCACATATATTTTTATATGTGTTACGACCAGGATCTGATTTTACAATATTAGAACTGTTTACATCGGTACAACTATCGTAGTTAAATGCGTGAATCCCGATATGTCTGTTTTGGTTTGTGCCAAAACATAGCGTTGCCCCTGCATTGCTTAAAAAACTAAACAATACATAGATTAGCAAACAAAAAAGCGCTATGTTTTTTTTGATATTTTTATTCAAAGGCATAAATCACAACAATCCTATCTGTTATTAAAAGTATTATATTATAAGTTAGAAAATTTGTAATGTTCTTAATACTTTTTTGGCAATATTAATGCTTAGGATTATGTAGTTCTTTTCTTCGATTTTAAGTACACCGTTATTAGACTGGTGAATTTTATAAATTACTAAATAGAATCTCTTAAAAGACGTCCGCACTTTGGACAAATTTCGAAGTTATAATATGCATCTCCCAACCAATATCCGCAATGAACACAGGACTGAGTAAAATTCGCGCTCCACTGTTTATGAGTCTTATCAAACATATCCTGTCGCCTTTTCATAGATTCTTGAATAGACTTTCTCCACTCTTGTGAATATTCCTGCTGCATATGCCTGATATTTTCCTCACTAGCTAATGCTGAAGCATGCATTTCTTTATAAATTTTCTCAGCGCCGCGCAAATCATCAACAATAGCCTGCATACGTTGAAACAATCTAGGATAACCTAATTGATTCAAACGCAAACCTGCTTGTTCGTAAGTACTACGAAGATAATTTTCGCATTGATGTATATAATTAATAAGGGCTGCGAGTTCAGTCGGAGCATAAATCCTTTGTCCTTGAGGTCTGCTTCGCTCTAGCTCTGAAGATATTTTTGCATTCGCTTCTTCTAAAGAAGTTATCCAACTTAATTCAACCTGTTCAGGAGATAAATTGTTATCCATTGTAAAATTCCTTTAGTAAATCTAAAATTATACTAAATGTAGTATATTCAATTGTCAAGATAGCCTATTAAGCTACTAATATAACGAACTATAAAAAAAATATAATTCGATAGTTTTGCCTAATTTAAAATTTTTATTTCTATACCAAAATATCTCTATCGAGAAATGTTTCGAATTTATATCAAAAAATTATGGAGGTATTGATATGAAAAAAGTTTTAGTTACCATGAGTGCCTTAGCGATTGCTCTTTCTGTTTCTTCTGCAAGTTTTGCAGACACTTTATTACTTCCCGCAAAAGATAATTGCGGATGCAAATTATCTTCCTTCAGCTACTACCAAACAATTGCCCCAAAATGTCAAACACGTATTTTCGGTTATTATATGCCCGTAAATAAATGCTGTCCTGCGGCTCCTGTTTGCTGTTCTCCATGTGCTGCCGCTCCTGTTGAACCTTGCTGCTGCGAACAAACAAAACCTGCTTGTAAAATGCATATGAAAAAGAAATTTAAAAAACATAAAAAAGCTGCATGTGGTTGTGGTTGCGGATGCAATTGCGGTTGTAATTCCAAATAATAAACAGCCAAAATCTGATAAAAAGCCCCTCACAAAGGGGCTTTTTTATTATTTTTTATCCGTAACTAAAACCAAATGCCAACCAAATTGTGTCTGCAAAGGATCAGAAAGTTTATTTACAGGCAAAGAAAAGGCTGCATCTTCAAATTCGGGAACCATCATTCCTCTAGAAAAATATCCCAGATCGCCACCTTCTTCTCCCGATGGACAGATAGAGTATTCTTTTGCGGCTTGATTAAAACTTTTGCCTTGCAGTATCTCTTTCCTTATTTTCATAGCTTCACTTTGAGTTTTTACAAGAATATGACTTGCTCTAACTTGAGTGATTTGCGTACAATCTTTCAATTCAATTGCAGAAGGAGGTTTTATTAATTCAGAGGCCATAACGTTATTTACAACATTAGAAAAAATAATAACTCCAATTACTAAAAATAAAACCGTTTTTTTCATAATATCTCCTATATTCTAAAAAAATTCTACTCTTTAAGCATGTTTTTCGCAATATAGAAAGAAAGGCTAAGTCAATTGGTTACGGGGAAGACGACATTTTTTTAATTAAGCATGCTAATTTAAAAACAACCATAATATCCTCACCATTTAACAATTTTAAGCCTAAAATGAGGTTATTTTCAATATAGCGCAAGAAGAAAGGGCATAAATTTCCTTATAAAAATCACCCTTTAGAATAATATTTAAGAATAATAAAAAAAAATTATTTTTTAACCTAAAAGGGAATGAGGTTGTTTTTTTTTCGTCTAATACTATAAGGGTAAAAATTTATTTAATTATTTTTCGAAAAAGGAGATTTTACCTATGAAAAAAGTTTTAGCTACTTTAGGATTATTTGCACTTTTGGCAATACCTGCATCTATAGCAAATGCTGCTTGCGGTTGTGACCCATGTTGTAAACCTAAATGTGAACCTGCTTGTTGTGCTCCACAATGTTGTGAGCCTTGCTGTGCTGCACCTTGTGATGTTTGCCCAAGCTGCAAAATCCAAACGGTATGTATTCCTAAAAAACATTTTTGGAATTTGAAAAGAACCGGCTACTATGTAGTATGTCCTTGCGATAGCTGTACAGGTTGTGCTGCTTGCGTTTGTCCTACAAAAATCGGCGAATGTGTTTCTAACTGCACACCATCAAAAATGGTTATCATCCCTAAAAGACATTTTTGGGAACATGACCGTTGCCAAAGAATGCCTATCGTAAACAGCAGTTGTGACTGTTGCAAACCTGCTTGCGACTGTTGCAAATAAAAAAACAACTGTAAGCAAAAAAGAGGTCTGGAATCAGACCTCTTTTTTGTATTTTATTTTAACTTCCGCAACATTCCAGAATAGTTTGAGCAATGGATTGGAGAGGTTTTATTTTTTGTGCAGCTCCAATATCAATAGCTTCTTTTGGCATTCCAAATACCGTACTTGTAGCAGCATCTTGAGCAATAGTATTCGCTCCGGCGTTACGCATATTTAAAAGACCTTGAGCCCCATCTTTTCCCATTCCGGTCAAAATAACACCTATTGAGTTTTTACCCGCATATCTTGCAACAGAATTGAAAAGGATTTCAACTGCGGGTCTTTGGTGGAACATCATAGGTCCATCAACCAAAGAAACATAATAATTTACACCGCTTCTTCTGATTTCCATATGCTTATTTCCCGGAGCAATAAGTGCTTTACCTATCGATAAATATTCCCCGTCAACGGCTTCTTTAACTTCAATTTCACAAATTTCATTAAGTCTGTCGGCAAAAGATTTTGTAAAATGCTGAGGCATATGCTGAACAATAACAATAGGGGGCGAATTCCTCGGCATTCTAGACAAAACCGTCTTTATAGCTTCAGTACCTCCTGTTGATGCACCTATTGCAATGACTTTATTTGTTGTCTTAACTTCTATTGAAGAATGTATGGGAGTAGTCTCTACTGTTCTGTCATAAGATCTTAAGTCTAAAGGTCTAAAAACTTTTACCCTTGAAGCAGCTTTTACCTTCGCTATCAATTGTTCTGACATATCTCCCACAGAATAAGCTGTACCTGGCTTGGCAATAACTTCGACAGCCCCTAATTCCATAGCTTTAATAGCAACATCACCGCCTTTTTGTGCCAAAGAACTGACAACAACAACAGGCATAGGGTAATGCTTCATAAGTTTTTGTAAAAAAGTTAAACCGTCCATTCTTGGCATCTCTATATCTAGAGTAATTACATCAGGACGAAGTTCCACAATTTTATCTCTTCCGATAATAGGGTCAGGGGCAGTTCCTACCACCTCTATCTCAGGATCTTTAGAAAGCTCTTGTGCAAAGACCTTCCTAATCATAGCTGAGTCATCTATTACTAATACTTTTATCGTCATACCAATCTTGTTCTCTTATACTCTTAACTTTACAAACAATGATTTCACCACTATTGGTATTAAATACCACTTTCCTTCCGAATTTTCCGCCTGTATCTTCATTTACAACAGGTATTTTGTATTTAGCCAGCATTTTTTTCGCCATTTCTATATTTTTTTTGCCTATATCTTTACTGGCATATTCTCCTGAAAAAGAGCCTCCTATTATATGTGCTTCCAGATTTTTTTTGTTAGCCCCCATCTCCGTTACCATTTTTAAGAGTTGTGGGATAGAATAGTTTGCGCACTTTATCGGATTATTTTGTCCCTTCTGTTTTGGGAAAACAAAGTGATTCATACCTGCTACTTTTGAAATTGTATCGCATAAACAAACTGCTACACAGGATCCTAAAACCGTTGCGAGAGTGTAAGGCTCCCAGCAAGCGAATATGCTCCCCGGCTCTAAATAGTAATGCGATTTTTGGTTTTTTTGCTGCATGTTTTCTTATAAATCGTAGGTTCGTGGTAACCAAAATTATGCTTTATTTGTATCAAACTTTCTGAATGTCCTATAAATAACAACCCGTTCTCCGAAAGATGATTATAAAAATTATTTACCAGCTTCTCCTGCGTCTCCCTATTGAAATATATCATTACATTTCTGCAAAATATTATATCAAATGGGTTATTAAAAGGAAACGGGTCCATAAGATTGAAAAGTCTAAATGTTACATTTCTTTTTATTTCATCGGACACCCAATAATGCTCTCCTTCTTTCGTAAAGTATTTTTGGATATACAAAGGAGAAATATTATCTTCCATTGAAAATTTATAACATCCGCTTTGAGCTTTTTGAATACTCCCCGGGCTAACGTCCGTTGCCAATATTTTAACCCTCATTCCGGGGGGTAAAATTTCTTTAAACAGCATAGCTAGAGTATAGGTTCTTCTCCGGTAGAACAAGCTGAACTCCAAACACGAAGTTCTTGTGTCAATTTGGCATTCTTACTTTGTTCAATTATTATATTGATATTTCTTTTTATAAATTCAAAGTGATTATTTTCTCTAAAAAAATTAGTTTTATGAACTGTTACATTATCAACAAATTTTTGTTGAATATCTCTTAATCTTGGTGATAATGCAGTAGATACAATAATTCTGTAATATTCTTCAGAACTTGTGATACCTGCTTCAAACATAAGTTTTGAAATTTTTTGAGCTAAAATTTCTTTTTTATTGTCATCCGTAAAAATACCAAACTTACTGTTTAAAAACGAACAAAACAAATTTAAATATATTGGATCTACATCTTTTCGTATCATATTTTATTTTATCTCTCTTATTTTTCAAAAAGGTGAGAGATGATTCTCTCACCTTTTTAAATATAGATAGTTTTCTTTAGATTACTAAAAATCACTTAGAGGAATAACATCCTCAGGAGTAATTACATTTGCACCTTTAAGTGCCGGTGCAGATGATCTTCTGCTTCTGCGTTCTGAACCTGAAGAAATAAATTTAGGCTTCTCTACGGATAATGCAGGCTTGCTTTTTTTATATCCAGGACCTGATTGTCCGATTCCTTCCACCATACCAATTAAAGAACTTATAGCGTCTTTCATTTGGTCTGAATAGCTAGATAAAAGCTCCGCAGAAGATGCACTTTCGTGTGCTGTTGCAGAATTTGACTGAACAACATATTCCATCTGCGAAATAGCTTTATTTATTTGAGAAATTCCTATTTCTTGTTCTTGGCTGGCTGTTGAAATTTCATCAAGAAGTTCACTTACTTTATGAGCTTCATTATTAATGCTCAATAAAGCGTTGTTAACTTGTTCTGAAATTTTAAGTCCTTGCTCTGATAAGCTTATATTACTTTCAATAATAATAGCTGTATCTTTAGCTGCTTGAGCACTTCTTTGAGCAAGGTTTCTGACTTCTTCGGCTACAACAGCAAAACCTTTTCCTGCTTCACCCGCACGAGCTGCTTCAACAGCTGCATTTAAAGAAAGAATATTTGTTTGGAAAGCGATTTCATCAATCACTTTAATAATTTTAGAAATTTCCGCACTTGATTTTTTAAGTTCATCCATAGAACCTAACATTTTGTGCATTTCTTCATTACCTTTGCTAGCAGCGTCTTTTGTGTGTTTAGCAAGAACCGCTGCCTGTTTTGTGTTTTGTGTTGTCTGATGAATCATAGAAGCAGATTCTTCAAGCGTAGAAGATGTTTCTTGTATTGAAGCTGCTTGCTCTGTTGTACCCTCAGCCAATTGTGTACTTGTTTGAGTAATATTTCTTGATGCATCCGTGACATTAGTAGCTGTTTCCGTTAAATTATCAACAATGCCGCGAATAGGATTTGTAACACTTTTTGTAATCACAATTGACAATACTGTCGAAATTGCTACAACAAAAAGAAAAATTAAAAAACTTGCAGCGGAAAAAGTATTGTGTCCGATTGCAAGACCGTTCAGGATTGACAGTACCTGAACAACTGCAAAGCCAAGTGAAATCTTGACTCCTAATCTTAAATTTGTAATGTCTTTAAACATTTTCAACTCCCTCTTATTTATTATAAATTATCTAACATCTTAATCATCTCATCGCAGAAGACAACTTCTTCGATATCGAGTATTATTACTACTCTATCTTTAATTTTGCCCATACCTGAGATTAAATTATGTTCAAGTTTTGAACCATATTGAGGAGCAGGCTCTATTTGTTCTGCATCAATATTAATAACTTCAGAAACTGTATCAACTACAACTCCTAAAAGTCTGTCGCTTCCTTGAATATTAATTTCTATAACGATAATACAAGTTCTTTCGTTATAAGGTTTTTCTTCCATACCGAATTTGATTCTCAAATCCATGATAGGAATTATTCTGCCGCGCAGATTTATCACACCTTTAATAAATTCTGGCGTACGAGGCACTTGAGTAATGCTCAACATGCCAATAATTTCCTTTACTTTGAGAATTGAGATTCCGTAACCTTCGTTTCCCAAAGAAAAGGTTAATAATTTTTGATCAACTGCTACTGCCATTTATTACTTGCCCTCCATTCTGAATAGGTAATCAATATCTAAAATTAATGAAACTTTTCCATCTCCGAGAATAGACATTCCCGAAATATATTTTAATCCGGAGAATTCTTCTCCGGCAGGTTTTACAACTACTTCCTGCCTATTTAAAACATTATTTATAGGCAACGCCCTAAATTCCTGATCTGACTCTAAAACCAAAACCAAAGGTGCATCATTTTTTGATGATGACAATACGGAACTCGGGATTATAGGAATAATACTATCTCGAACCTTAAGCATTGTTTTTCTTTGATATGTATAAATCCACTGATCTTCACGAGGCTGTAAAATTTCTTTAACATTAAGAGTAGGAATAATAAAATGCTGCCCGTTCAAGTCAATAATTGTACCGTTCATAATGGCATGATTTACAGGAATTTCGAGAGTAAAAACACTTCCTTTGCCAATCTCACTCTTAATATCCAACTTTCCGCCCGCTTTTATAATTTGTGTTTTTACCACATCTAATCCGACGCCACGCCCTGATATATTATCAACCTGCTTTGCGGTCGAAAAACCCGGTAAAAGTATAAATTCTCTTATTTCAGCATCAGAATACTCTCTTTTAGGGTCTATTATTCCCTTTTCAAGAGCCTTTTGGTATACAACTTCAGTATTTATACCACGACCGTCATCTTTTACTTCTATATATATTTTTCCTCTTTTATTGTAAGCGCTAAGCTCCACTGTAGCTTTGCGAGGCTTACCATTTGCAACTCTGTCTTCAGGATTATCTTCCACGCCGTGAGATATTGCATTTTTTATTAAATGAACAAGAGGTTCTAATAACTTATCAGTAACAACTCTATCTATCTCTGTCGTTTCGCCTGAAGTTATAAACTCCACATCTTTTGCAAGTTCTTGAATTGTATCACGCGCAATACGAGTTACTTTTTGAAAAACAGGTTTTAAAGAAACCATTCTCAAAAACATAGACAAATCCTGCAATTCACGAGTAATCCGCGAAAGACCTGTCATATTAGTTATAAATTGATTATCATTAGCATAATTAATTGTGACATATTGCTCAATTAAAGATTGATTTATAATAAGTTCACCTATCATATCAACAAGATGATCTATTTTTAAAGTTGAAACCTTCATATATTCTTCATTTGAATTTTTAGGCATACCTTTAGGAACAACCGAAGGAGGTTTTACTTCTTCTTTTACATCTTTTTTTTCTATTACCGGAACATCACAAGAAGATACTTCTTCAGATTGAGAACCCTCTTCAGCTTCTTCTTCAGGGGCTTCTTTTACAAGACTATCAAAGTCTTCACCTAAAAATCCTTCAACATCACGGTTTTTAAAATTTTGATTATTTTCTTCATCTAAAGGCTCATTGATTGCTTCAGGCGCAACACTTTCCTCTTCAGGTATCGTTACATCAGAACCCGAATTACTTAAAGCTTCCAATGTTTCTATATGATCAAAAACTTTTATCAAATAGTCTTTGTTTTTGCTTAACTCAACATCCTCACAAAATTGTTTTATAAAATCCGAAGATTTTAAAATAGCATCAACAATTTTGATTGTGACTTTCATCTCTCCCTTACGGCAAAAATCCATAAGGGTTTCTGTTTTATGAGCTATTTCCTGTATTAAAGTATGCTCAACAAATCCGGACAGACCTTTAATCGTGTGAAAAGCCCTGAACATGGTATGGATAATTTCCATATTTTCAGGTTCTTTTTCAAGAGTAAGCACATTCATTTCAATATCTTCGATATGCTCTGAAGCCTCTAAAACAAAATCATCCCAAAATTCCGGATCTATATTAATTTCTATATCTATATTTTTATCCACCATGTGTTTTTTCCAAGTTATATGCCATGTTAAACTTTTTTTCATTAATTTTGAAAAATATTTTTTTTGAAGGAACTTTGCTAATCATCGCATACATATCATCGCCAGAGGCATAACTGGGATATGATAATACTACATTATACTCTATTTTTATCATTTGAATAAAACGTCTGCAAAAATCAGCACAAAAATCTGCTAATGCAGCTTCGGCAAAACTGTCAAGCTTGCCTATACTTTTAACACCAATAAGCTTGGCTACAATATCTTTAGCAGTTTCAGGCGCATATCCGAACATAATATTGCCTTCCATATCTCCTGTAACACCTACAAGAACATTAACAGGCTCACCTGAATTCAAAGAACTTTCAGGGACTTCGCACATAAATTTATGATCGATATCCAAATATGACAACATTTCATCAAACACAGTTACAAAAGTTTTTGCCAAATTAATTGACGACACTATTAAAAGTCCTCTCTAAAACCCACATCAATAACGAAATGACCTAATTCGCACTGAAAACAAGCTTTTTTTGTAGTAACATGAGGCGTAACGACATATAAGTCCCTAGCCGAAAAAATAGCGGGAGGTGTAATCCAAACTTCCCTTTTTTGAAAATTATCATTTATATAAGTGGTTGCTCTTCCGCAAAACATATTGGAAAATTCCCCCATATACAAATACAAATCATCTTCTGACTCCAATTCATCACCAAAATTCATGGCAACTGCCAATTTCCTGGCACTATCCAAAGATGTTTCCAAAAGTATCCTTCCGTTTGTCTCTCCGGAAATACCTATTACAACCGTTAACTTGTTTTCTTCTCCTACCTTAAAGACATCACAAGTTTCAACGCTTTGCTCTGCAATTTCCATTAAAACATCTTCAAAAGATTTTTTGGTAAAATCATATATTAAATCAAATTTATCTCTTGTTTCTTCCACTCTTAAACCCGCCTATCCAAATATTTCCGACAATTTTTCTTTTAAACCGTCCGGCTTAAAAGGCTTTATTAAAAAATATTTTATACCTATTTCTCTTGCCTGGTTATGTAAAACTTCATCGCCCATAGCAGAAAGCAAAATAACATTTACGCTAGGATTCATCTCAAATAAATGTTTTGCTGTTTCTAATCCATCCATAACTGGCATAGTAACATCCAATGTAATAACATCCGGATTATGTATTTTGTATTTTTCCAATCCTTCCTGTCCGTTAAGAGCATTATCCACTACCTGATAATCCGTACCTTCAAGAGCTTTCGATACAGCCTTGAAAACAAAAGGTGAATCATCAATAACCAAAACCTTTTTTGTCATTTAAATTATTTCTCCGCTTGAGCTTTCTATTACTAATTTCCAGTAAAAATATTATACCTGTTCTTTATTTTAAAAACAAAAACGGTTTATATTTATCCTACATTTATACTACATTTATATGATAA